>NZ_WTZR01000007.1:0-55249 GCF_009889665.1 Candidatus Hikarchaeum yamanae
CCTTCAAAGTGCTCATACTCGCAATTTACGGAGTCTCCAAACACCTTATGAGCGTAGTGGGGCATTTCTCCCTGATAAACCATGCACACTCGCCACATAATCGTAATAACTTTTTACCTATCCGCCAAAGCTCTTCCGACGTAATCAAATTTCTAGACTAATGAAAAATAACCTCGCATCTAGCCTCTCCCAAACTCCATTTACACATTTCATTGAAAAATGGTGTGCCGAAATCTCCCTTATTCTCATATTTCTATTTATGTTTTGGACTCGAATGAGGGCATATCCTTCTTATTTTTTCAATGATCAGATATATCTAGCTGGAAACGACCCCTGGTATCACCTTCGAACGGTAACCTACACTATCCACCATTGGCCATTTACCATGCCTTTCGACCCTTGGACAAATTTCCCTTATGGAACTCAAGTCGGCCAATTTGGAACTTTATATGACCAAATTGTGGCAACATTTGCATTAATTATTGGAGCGGGAAGCCCATCTGCCGAGCTAATCATGAAAATACTCATTGTCACTCCTGCACTTATTGGCTCTTTGACCATATTCCCTACCTACTTTATAGCCAAACATTTTGGAGGAAAAAGTGGGGGAATTTTCGCCGCGCTGTTATTGGCGTTATTACCCGGAGTATTTTTCCAACGGGGAATAGCAGGCTTTTCAGACCATCACATCGCAGAGGTATTTTTCCAAACTATTGCAATATTGACTTTGTTATTTGCAATCGCCATTTTTCTCGAAGAAAAACCCGTGTGGGAATTGGTGGGGGCAAAAGACTTTCCCAACTTAAAGAAATCTTTAACCTGGGGCGGATTGGTTGGACTGACAACTTTACTTTATCTTTTGGTATGGCCTCCTGGATTACTTTTACTGGGAATTTTCGCCATATTTTTCTTCATCAGATCAAATATAGACCACCTCTCTGGAAATAGTCCAGAGTATATAGCATTCCTCGGCGTGATTAGTATGGCTTTTGTAGGTTTATTACTCCTCCTTTTTGTAGATGTACCCTACCCTGCAGAACTTAGTTCGGGATTAAATTTCCGAGTCACTAGCATCTCCCTTTTACACCCTCTAATTGCCCTCTCCATAGCGATAGGGTGTGCATTTCTTGCATGGTTATCTAGATTTTTCTCCAACAATAACCTCCCTCGATGGGGATATCCGATTCTCCTTCTTGTCATATTGTCATTTACAACTCTTATTCTCTATCTAATTTTCCCCGATGTATTTGGAATCTTAAGAAGAAATCTAATCCGAACTTTCGGGTTTAATATTTCTGCAGGAACCAGAACGATCTCCGAAGCCATGTCGTTTTTATCACTCGCCGATGCCACTCTCGGTATTAGTTGGATCGACGTAATCCGTCAAGAATATGGTTATGCCTTTTTCATGGCATTTCTTGCTCCATTCTTCATCGTGAAGAATTATTTAAGTGAGAAAAAATACGAATCCGGCATTTTACTTTTGATCATTTGGTCCATTCTGATTGGGGCTGCAGCTTTCACTCAAGGTAGGTTCAATTATTATCTAGCAATCCCTGTTGTAGTGTTAAACGCATATGTATTGAAATGCATCTTCCAACAATTCAATATAGGCAAACTTCGGTCCATAAGGCCGTATCAATTTGGAGTCATTCTCGTAGTTTTTCTTGTGGTACTTTTCCCCTTGGCAATCCCCATTCAAGTAGGAACTGATGGCACCACGCCAATCAATACTTACACGGTTTTCGACATCACTGAGACCATCCCTCTCAATGAAGTATCAAATTGGGACCCTGCACTTCAATGGATGAGAACTGAAACACCAATTGTGGGAAACTATGGTGGTTCAAACAATCCCCTTGACTATTATGGAACTGTGGAATCTAATCGTCTGGGGGACAATGCCGCAGGCGATTTTGCATATCCCGATGGAACCTATGGTGTAATGTCCTGGTGGGACTATGGACATTGGATAACCTTAAGGGCCGAGCGGATTCCTGTTTCCAACCCCTTCCAAGAGGGTGCGGTAGTTTCAGCAAACTATCTACTCTCCCAAAGCGAATCCGAATCTGAGGATGTCCTTTCCGACCTTGATGAGGGATCTGGAGTTCGCTATATCGCTTTAGATTGGCAAATGGTATCTTCTGGAGTAAAACTGCATGGACCCGCTACCTTCAAAGAAGGAGTCTCCGTTCGAGATTACCAAAACTATCTATTTGAAGAGGTCCCTGTAAGTTCTGGAGGTGGGTATCAGCTACGTCATATTCTTCACCCCTCTTCTTATTACAACTCCCAAATGGTTCGGCTTTACCACTACCATGGAAGTTCCATAGCTCCAACACCTCTTGTCATTGATTGGGATATCGTACCCGGACTTGACCCTGAATACTATAAACTGTCCCAAACCCGGCCTGGGGATCCTGATATGTTCCTAGTTTTCGAAACAATCGAAGAGGCTCAGAGTTTCACTCAAGAAAATCCCACTTCCCAGCTAGGTGGAATTGGAACATTTTCAACAGAATCTGTCCCCGCACTTGAGCACTACAGGCTAGTTTATGCCACACCAAATGTGGTTCAGATTTCACCTTATTATGTGCATACTCCCTCTTCCTGGGTTAAAATTTTCGAGCGCGTTCCTGGTGCAACCATTACTGGGACCGCGCCACCTAACACTTCCATTTCTGCAATAGTGGCCATGCACGTTCCTACAACAAATTCCACGTTTCATTATGCCCAACATACTACCTCTGATTCTTCTGGAAAATTCACGATGACCGTTCCATATTCCACGATAGGATATGATGAACTTGGGCCCGAAAATGGTTATACCAATGTCGATGTACGCGCTGCGGGCCCTTATTATATCACCACTGAATTCCAAACCCATGAAGGCACTATTCATGTACCCGATTCCTCTGTAAATGGCCTCGGGCCCGAACTCACTATCGATTTGAAAGAAAATTTCTGGGAACTATGCAATTGCGTCTGGGACGATTCTATTGGTATAATCAAGCCTAAGGAAAATACACCATGAAAGAATCACTAAAAGAAGCACTTCATATCTACGTGAAAGGAATTTTCATGGGAACTGCAAATATAGTCCCCGGACTATCTGGAGGGACAATTGCACTTATAATCGGTATATACGATCGTCTTTTATCTAGTATCTCTGCATTCAACCTATCCCTTTTATCTAACTTAATCCATTCAAGAAATCCTTCTTCAAAATCCAATTTTCAGAACTCCATCCGCGAACTGGACCTATTCTTTTTAGCACCTTTATCAATTGGGATAGTAACTGCTATAGTGATCCTTTCCAATCTCATTTCATTTGTATTTGTACATTTTCGTGCTTCTGCAAATTCATTTTTCATAGGCATTTTGGTCATGTCACTAATCCTACTTTATAATGAAGTTAGATTGGATTCCATTTTTAGGATTGTATCAACAATACTTGCATTTTCTATTTCCTTTTTCTTATCTGGAAACATTTCTGCCATCCAAACTTCCCCTGGACTTTTTTATATTTTTATCTCTGGTGTGTTGGTCAGTCTCGCCATGCTACTACCTGGAATTTCCGGAGCGGCTCTACTTTACATTATCGGATTTTATGAGTTCTTGCTTACAACTCTAAATGAGTTCTTATTTTCCTTACCCGCATTATTTGATGGAGATTATCACACTATCTTAAAATCATCATTGATTCTTTTTGTGTTTGGTTTTGGATTCTTTATCGGACTGATCAACTCTGCAAAATTTGTAAAACTTGCCTTAACTCGAGATCGAGCAACGACCATGTCTGTTCTAATTGCATTAATGGTGGGCTCTTTTAGATTTCCAATTTCTGAAATAGTCAACAACATTCCATCCTCAAACTTCAGCTCAATTCTCCTGATTTTATTTTCTTTTTTAGTGGGGATATTTGTACCTTATACATTATCCCGAGTATATAATTCTTCTACTTGATTAGATTTTTCTCGAGACTTTCCAATCGATAGGCTCATTTTTTTGTATTGTCAGTCTCAATCAATGAACCCCCCTCTTGCCATCGATATAGATGGCACAATGTCTCGAGAAGACCGTTCCATTGAGGGCCGTATTTTTGACGCTCTGAGAAGTTGGAATGGAACTATTGTAGTCGCAACAGGAAAAGCAGTACCCTACCCAATCGCACTCTGTGACTACATAGGCATAGATATATTGGTTGTTGCAGAGAATGGAGGAATCATAGTTCACAACGATGATCTCATTCCTACTTATGATCTCTCCGCACTCCATAAGTTTGATAAAGCTTTCCGTGGGGATGGACACGACTATGGTTGGCCAGGATCTGATCTGGTAAATCGATGGAGACAAACAGAAATAGCAGCCTCACACAGCGTCTCTTTAGACCTTCTCAAAAGATATGCTAGCCAATTCGACCTGAATGTAGTAGATAGCAATTACGCCTATCACATTAGCCCATCTGGTGTGGATAAAGGGGCAGGGTTACGCGCCATTTCCAAACGAATTGGACTTGATCCAATGGATTTCGTTTCCATCGGAGATTCTGAAAATGACATCCCTTTATTCCTTGCAACCGGAAATTCATATGCAGTTTCAAATGCTCCTCTATCTGTCCAAAAGATGGCAAATAATGTGACCACTTTACCATCTGCATCGGGATTGTTAGAAGTTCTCTCTTCTTTAACAAACGATTAAATTTCTTTTTCTCTTTCGTTCACAAACTCATCTCTCCACTTTTTAAACATTTCATCGGTCCAATCTTCTTCAAATCTCTCAATACATGGAATTTCATAAGGAATCAGGCTCTTTATTCTTGAAATCATTTCTTCAAACATTTCATCTGAAGTTTTAATTATAAGTATGGATTCCTCTTCATTTTGAATTTCGCCATCCCACTCATATATCGAACTGCATTCTATTATATTCACACAAGCAGCGAGGCGCAACTCAACAATTTTATATGCTATTTCTTCAGATAATCCTCTTGGAACTGTTACATACCCCGTCGGCATTATACTACTTCTATGATTGATTTGTGAGTTCCTGTTATGTCCCATTCATGCATACAGAACTTCTCGCCTACCATCTCTTTGCCATTTATCTCTCTAATTTCCCAATTACTAGTCTCCCCATCCCATTCCTCCACCCTCTCGCATAAAATACATTTGCGATCTGTTGGTGGACATAAACGAACCTCCTCGGACATACTCTTTCACGTTGATCTCTGTAGTATTTAAATAGATCTACAAATTCGATACATGTAACCCAGCGAACGTACAATCAACCCTATGACTTCTGGAACCCCTATAGGTTCTATTAAACTTCTTGGAACTTCTCATGTTTCAAAAGATAGTGTGGATCTAGTTACTCACACGATTGAAACTGATCTCCCCGATGTAGTCGCAGTTGAATTAGATACTCTTAGATACAAGCAACTTTGCGATGATTTCCCCGATGAATTAGCCCCAAACAAATTCCTAAATAACAAAGCAGTTTTCCAATTTTTAGCATATTGGTTACTCTCCACAATCCAGAAAAAAATAGCAAAACATTTCGGCGTTACCCCCGGTGCGGACATGAAGGCGGCAATAGATGTGGCGAGAGAGAATCAAATTAATTTGGCCCTGGTGGATCGAGATATCCAAATAACGATAAATCGATTCTGGAATAGCATTTCTCCATTACAAAAAATAAAATTAGTTTGGGAACTCATATTTAGCATCACGAGTTTCAATTCTTTCCTTACTTCAAATGAGTATGACCCCTCTACTGCGGAAGATACTGATATAGTAACTGCCATGATAGCTGAATTCCGTAAATTTTCCCCCCGCGGAGCACAGGCACTCATCGACGAACGAGATGCATATATTGCCCATCAACTACTAAAAATAGCCTCTGTAGAGACGAATATAGTGGCAGTAGTGGGGGCTGGTCATGTTTCTGGAATTGAACAGTATCTTTCGCATCCTGAGAATCTCCCGCCTCTTGATTCTTTAACTCAACTTTCACATAAAACCCGTTTTCCCATTTTCAAACTCATCGGATATCTCATAGCGTTGGCATTCATTTCCTTTTTCATTTTACTGGTCATGGCAGGGGTACAAAATATGTTTCTACTCCGACTCTTCTTTTCCTGGGTTTTGTTTAATGCCATTTTCGCTTTCACCTTCGCCAAACTTGCTGGTGCGCACTGGTCTAGTGCAGCCGTTGGTGGACTAGTCGCTTGGGCAACTAGTCTCAACCCTTTATTGGCCCCTGGGTGGTTCGCGGGATATATTGAACTAAAATACCTTTCAATTTCAACATCAGACCTTGAAAAACTAAATGACCTATTTGACAATAAAGACGCATCAACTTCATCTCTTTTGTCTAGTTTATATGATGTACCCTTATTCAAATTGATTATGATAGTCGCAATGACTAATATAGGAAGTATTATCGCTAGTTTTCTATTTCCCTTTATAATTATCCCCCTCATCGCCCCTGATATTGGCGGCATATCCGCCCTGTTCGACGCACTTTTACAAGGGGTGGAGAATATTCTTGATATCCTTATATCAATCCTTTAAAGTCTTTGAAACCTTGGATATCTACACCTTCTTCTGTAATCACTGATAAATAAATTCCATCCCCACTAGCCGCATCTCTTTGGCTAGCACTTTTAATCGCTTGTGCTGCAACAGAAGAAGCCTCTTTGTTGGTCATTCCCTCTTCATACTTGTCTTCAAGTACCCCATACGCCAACTGCATTCCACTACCTGTAGCAACATAATTATCTAGCATAACTGCTCCCCCTATGTCCAAACTGTATACTTGATTCCCTTCTTTATCCACTCCTCCCAATATTGGAGATATTAAAAATACAGTCCAGTTGCTTCTAAGGAAATTTCCAGCCAATGTAGCAAGTGCTTTGATACTCATTTCCTTGCCTCTCCTCATTCCATATAGATTGGTTTCTGCCTTTAGCGAACGAATAAAAGCCTGAGCTCCCCCTACCGATCCACACATGGTCACTGCAGCATTTGGATGTACTTGTTCTACTTTTTGAACATCTTTACTTGCAATAAATCTGCCTCCCAAACTAGCTCTCATGTCCGTTGCCAATACCACACCTTCTGCGGTAGACAACCCAATTGTTGTCGTCCCCGTCTTTACAATTTCTTCCATTTCCTCTCGACCCATTTTTTGCTGAGGCACGTTCCCCAACTCGGGTCCATATGGATTTGAAAATAATTTTCTTCTTGTACTTATTCGAGAATCCGTATCAGAGGTAGTAGTCATCATCCCATGTTACTTGCCTCTATACATAAAGCCTCAACGCTTCGGACACAGAGTATTGCTATGCCATCCTCCTAATCTCCTCAAGAAACACTTATGTATTACTCCTGGTTATTATTTTTATGGAGTTGCCTACCCCCCAATCTCTCAAAAATCGAAGAATCGAGCTTGGATTAACTCAAAATGAACTTGGGATGCGAGCAGGAGTGTCTCAACCCTTGATAGCCAGAATAGAAGGAGGGGATGTCGACCCCCGATTATCAACACTCCGTAGGATCGTGAACGCTATGGATGAGAAATCTGGATCTCTGGTTCGTGCAGAGGTTTTAATGCACCAGGATGTTATCAGCGTATCTCCTGCAGACACAGTACAGGCCACCGTTAAGCGCATGCAGGACACTGGCTATTCTCAATTACCTGTAATTCAGGATGGATCTTCTGTCGGTTCTATTAGCGATTCTGACGTCATTCAGTCCCATGCAAAATATGCAGAAATAGGTGATTTATCTGTGAGCGAAATCATGGGGGAGAGTTTCCCAACTGTCAGTAAAAATTCCACCCTAGATGAAATTTCTAGTTTATTGTACCATTACAAAGCCATTGTTGTTATGGACTCTGGGACTACTGTTGGAATCATAACCCAAGCAGATGTAGCTGCATACCTCGGCACTGATACTTCTGTTTAATCAAACCTTTTCTCTGATAGTTTCTCCAACACCTGCCATCCAGTATAGCCCCTGCCTATGACTTAAATAACTGTTCAATTTTCTTTAAGGTATCTGCTTCACTTGATTTTTTATCGCCACGGACTGCGACTACTCGCGGAAATCTAAGTGCATATCCCGAAGAATAATTAGAAGAACGCTGGATTTCTTCGTATCCCACTTCCAGGACAATTCTTGGTGTTAATGTTACCATTTTTCCAGTTTGGTTTTCTATATATGGACGTAACAATTCGGTCATCGATTCTAACTCTGCATCTGTAATCCCCGTCCCCACTCTACCAACATTTTTATACACTATACCTGAATCATCCGCCGACGAAATAACCGCGAGTTCAAACGCTCCCAAAAAATTCGCCCGACGACCCTTCCCCCACTCTGCTCCCGTGATTACACAATCAAGGGTATCAACACTCGGTTTGCATTTTAACCAATTTTTCCCTCTCTTCCCCGGTGCATATAATGAATCTGGATTTTTCAACATAATCCCTTCAAACCCACTTTCCAAAAATTCTAATTCCATTTTCTTTATTTGCTCTGAATCATCGGTGAGAACAAGGGGGGAACTCCCCTTTTTTAAAATAGAATCAAGGTGCCCCCTGCGCAAGGACAATGGGGAATCTAACAGGTCAATCCCATCCGCATGAATGCAATCAAAAAAATAAGGTCTGAGTCGAACTTCCTTTCGGGCTTTTTCAATATTATGTTTGCGTCTAAATCTCCGAAGAACTTCTTGGAATGGTAGTGAATTTCCATCAGAATCTGCAGCAACGACTTCTCCATCAAGAATAGCAGGCTTAGAAAGATTTTCTTGGAGGAATTCAACTACTTCTGGAAGTGGATTAGTTACATCTTCCATATTCCTAGAATAAAGACGAATTGAATCTCCATTATAGTGCGCTTGAATTCGAGCACCATCATATTTTGGTTCTACCGATATTCGTTTCCAGGTAGAAAGTGCGTCTTCAATAGTACTAGATTGAGCCAACATTGAGCTAATGGGCCTTCCAATTTTTAATTTAATTTTGTGCACCCCTTCAAGTCCTTCATCCCGGGCTACTTCTGCTACAAAACCAAAATCGTTTGAAACTTGAAGGGCCCTTTCAACATCTGCTATTGGTATGTCAAAAGCTGCTGATATGGCATCTCTAATTGCCCCTTCACCCACGCCAATACGCATTTCTGATAAAACCAATCTCGCGAGATATCTAGCTTCTATAGGTCCACATAAATTGAATAAATTTGAGAGAACACGGCGCTTTTTTTCCAAACTCCCCGTTCCCTGAATAGAAGCTATGGTATATAGATCTGAATATAATTCAGATATGGTCATGGCGGCTGTTTCTTCCGATCCAAATGAAAACAACCCCCGCTGAGAACCAGAATTATATTTTTCAGCAACAACTCCTATTTCGCCAAGACTTGCTAAATCATTTTCAATATCTTCGATTGTAACATCCGAACCCGCCGCAGAAGCTATCGCATTATAACAAAGACTAGGTCCGATATCCATTTTTTGATCATCCCATGCAGGAAAAACACGTCCCAAGAGAAATCTGACAACAATTTTCACGTCGGAATTCTCGTCGTTGAACAGGTCTACTATCAGTTCGCGAATCGAGAGATCTGATGGTTCGTCTTCGATTTCTCTCAGACGATTTGCAAACTGTATGAGTTCCATTGGATCGTGTACCCAGTGGATATGGATAAACGCACCGGGAGAAAACGATCCGCCCATTCAAGGGATTGAGTCATACTATCATCACATCTCTGTATGTCCATTTTCACTTTCACCACGCTCTAGGCTGAGATATATATAATCTTGAGCAGAAGAATATTCATAAAAGATCATGATCTCAAGAAAATCAACTTGCCCCAACTGTAAACAAGGATATATCATAGGGACCTTTGGATGTACTTATTGCGGTACATCTGGTGTGAACACCTCTTTATTTGCCTATAATTAATTATTTATATAATTCCCATTTCCGAAAGCCTCTTTGGTAAGTACTCTTCAGTAACGAAGTCCAAACCCCTAGAAGCTAGTGCTTGTTGTTCTGCCTTTTTACCCAATTCGAGTTGCAGTTCTATTTGTTTGGTCCAATATTCGCCCTGAAACCTTGGATCTTGAAGTTCACTTTTTAAAGCGTTTATGTCTGCATCAGCCAATTGATCTGAGGGGAGGTCATATTCTATGATGTCTACTGGTTGAATCCCCACAAATTGTGCAGCAGGGGTGGCAAGCTCTGGACTCAAATGTGCACTTTTAACAGATCCATATGCCACAGATCCAAAAATTCTGTAACTCCATGGATCCCCGTCTGTGAAAACTAACACTGGAAGGCCAAGCTCTTCATTTAACCTCTTTATCAACCTCCTAGTCGCCCGAGCAGGTTGTCCCTTCAAATGAACAATAATGGAATTATAATCTTCGTCAAATCCATTTTCAACTAGGCGATCCCGCATACCCCCTGTCTCAACCGCCATGACAAAATCTGCAGAGTGATCAATAAATTTAATCCTATCTGTGTTTGCTGGAATTTGATAACCCCCTTCTCCAACATCCTCTTGACAGTGAATTTCACGCTCCCCTCTTCGTGTTTTTTCTTCAATTTTAAGAGGGCCGATCACCGTAGCACCCGATTCTTCAGGACGCATATGAAAATCTTCCCGTCTCACCCCTGATACTATTTCTAGATCTTCAATTAGCTGATTAGATTCTTCCTGAGCGGTAAATTTTGCCTCTTTTTCTCTCCAACTTTCTGATATATAGTA
The DNA here is from genome assembly GCF_009889665.1 of Candidatus Hikarchaeum yamanae. Classification (NCBI taxonomy): domain Archaea; kingdom Methanobacteriati; phylum Methanobacteriota; class Candidatus Hikarchaeia; order Candidatus Hikarchaeales; family Candidatus Hikarchaeaceae; genus Candidatus Hikarchaeum; species Candidatus Hikarchaeum yamanae. The sequence continues at coordinate 10,782 of NZ_WTZR01000007.1, forward strand.
TAACTCTCTCAGCGTTGAAGATCTATTTTCATTAAGTTGTTTAGTTAAAAATTCAATCGTAAATGAAGCCTTTAATAATTTCGTTGCACCTCCTATATTATTTGCAATTCTAGTTGTATTTTTTTCTCCATAGACCCACACTTTTAAGTCTTCATCATATACAATATTTGATTTATTTCTAGTTGGCAATTGCATTGAAGGAACATTTCCTTCCATAAATTGGTCATAAAATTTCTCCGCAATTTCAATAAGCTTTTTGTGCCCTTTGGAATTCATATATCTAGCACCATTTTCTCCTTTTCAATCCCTTTAATATCTATATCAAATTTTGCATCTTCATCTACACTATATGACAACATCTTGGATTCATTTTTCTTAATTTTAGGGGACCATTTTATAAACCATTCTTCCCCTATATCTACCACCAATCCTTCTGAAATTTTAGTTGGTGTTCTAGATGTGATTTCTGTTATCTCCAATTCCAAATTCCCACCAGTATAGTTGGTAATAGTCAATTCCATTTTGTCACCTTTCCGAACCCGGGAAATAGTCACATTCCCTATTATTTTGGCAAGAACTAGATCAACTGGTGGCATTTCCCTTTCTGTTATTTTTGCCACTCTTTCTGCAATTTTAGGAAGAATTTGTGAAAGTGCATCCTGTTTCAGTTTTTGTTTCTGGAATGCATCCCTTTTCTGTAAATATTTCTTGAGCTTTCTAGATACATCCCTTATCGCCTTTTCAATTTCAACTTCCATCACCGGAATTCTTGCTATTGCATCTTTTGATTCACTTGTAAACGGAACATTTGTCGAAGCGATATGGACTACTAGGCTCATGGGTCCCCTTGGAATCCCTTTCCCCTTTGATTGATCCAACCCATAATTTCTCCAATCAATATTCCTTACTACCTCTGTGATTGCACACCCCCCTTGTTGGTAAACTAGTGGCACTCTATTCGCAAATCGAACTAGCTCAATTGAACTTTCTTTTTCTAAATTCCCCCCGTAGGCCAAACCCGCTTCAATCACGATTGGATCTCCTCCATACGCTATCGCCTCGCGACTATTTGATGAAAAGAATTCTGCATCCACTTCTTTACGCATTCCCGATTCTATATTGTCTATTCCAATGGGAGAAAGACAATTAGTTGGAGGTGCTCTCACATCTGTCAATTGCATTGCAGTAACTAAATTCGACATAGCATTTTTGTTCTTCTTAAGTACAGAAATTTTCGGAATTGGGTCCTCAATTATTTTCAATTCATCCCAAATACCGTTAACTATTTTCTCTCTTGAGACCTCTCCAATAGATCCGCCAACCCGCCCATCATTTCTATTATTTGTTTCTAAAATACATTGCTCTAATTCATTTTTTGTTATTCTACCTCTATATGTTTTTCTCTGTAAAATACGTACAATTTTACTTGAAACTCTTCGCACCAATTCTTCTTCTTTTCTAGAATCTGTCACAGTGTTTATCAATCCCATGAGATACAAAATCTGAGTCTCTTTAAATCTATTCCAAATAATATCCCTAACTACTTTTTGGGATTTCCCATCTAGTCTATCTCTTGGAGAATCTTCAACCGAATTCAGACTTTCTGCTATTGCCTCTTCAAATTCTATATATGTGATTTGGTCTTTTTCTTCCAATCTATTTTTCATCCGATTAATGGCTTTTGTTGGTATTTCTAGATTAGACAACCCTTTCGAAGAAAATCCCAATTCAAGTTCATTTTTTATCCCCTTTAATTCTGGAATTTCCCATTTCATTTCTCTACCGTAGTGCATATCTCTAAATTTACCTATTATCTCCTTGGCAGTTTTCTGCCCAACACTAGAAAATTTTTCCTGTAAAAACTTCAACATGGCTTCTGTCTCTGAATCTCCGCACATTTTGATTAAATACCCCACCTCAATACCATGGGGATGCGGACGAATTGATTCAGTCACCGCCGGTTTTTCTTCTGTACTTCTTTCAAATTTAAAATGCTCTCTTGGCTCAACTAACTCCACGCGAGCATGGGGGTTTGCTATAGCAGTATATCTAATGTATTCATGCAATTGAACTCTGGATCTCATATCTGCCTCTAGTGTAAAGGAAATTCTCGTTCCATGGGGGCGATCCCAATCTTTCGTCTTATGAGTGCGTATTTCTGGTTCATTTTTTTCAGTATTTATGAACAATTCAAAATAATGGGCCTCGCTCTTACTAGATGTCCTACTAGTTATTTTAACTGGCTCTCCCGAAGTCAATTGGGAATAAAGTACTACTGATGAAATACCTATGCCCTGCTGTCCTCTAGACTGTTCTCTTCTATGGAATCTAGACCCATAGAGTAACTTGGCAAACACCTTTGGAATTTGCTTTTCTGTAATCCCCGGTCCATTATCTTCAACGATGACCGTATAGTACTTTCCAGATTCCTGAATCTCAACATATATGTCTGGTAAATATCCTGCCTCTTCCGTAGCATCTAGCGCATTGTCAACTGCTTCTTTAATCGCAGTTACCAATGCCCTGGATCTGGAATCAAATCCCAGCATATGTTTATTTTTTTCAAAAAATTCGGCTATTGAAATCTGCCGCTGGCTCGCTGCCAATTTCTCTGCTATGTCATTTTCCCCTAGTTTCAACTGGGATGAATCCATTTCTCAATCCGCCATATATTTGGGATGGGTTAAAACAATTCGATTAACGTTTCCCACACTTACGTGTTAAAATTAGGCCACTTCGTCTCCCATTTGTGGGCAATTTAATACTATATCTCATTTTATAACCCTCAATATATCTAAATCGAACGCCATCCACGCCTTTAAACCCCTGGAACGCCTATATTTATTAAGGTTCTAATGTCAGGTGAAAATGCATACGGTGCTGAACATATTCAAGTGCTAGAAGGTTTAGAAGCAGTCCGAAAACGACCTGCCATGTATATTGGCTCTACCGACGAGCGCGGACTTCACCATCTCATCTATGAAACGGTGGATAATTCCGTGGATGAAACTCTAGCTGGCCATTGTGATTTAATCGAAGTAACTCTCCATAAGGATAACTCTGCAAGCATTTCTGATAACGGTCGGGGTATCCCTGTAGGCATACATCCCGAATATAAAATTCCAGCCTTAGAGGTCATCATGACCACCCTCCACGCAGGTGGGAAATTCGATAATAAATCCTATCAAGTCTCCGGTGGTCTTCATGGAGTTGGAATTTCTGTGGTGAATGCACTATCTTCCAGACTAGATGTGGAAGTCCAGAGAGAAGGGTGTGTGTGGTCGCAATCATATGGCGTTGGATCGCCAACAACAGAACTCGAAAAACTAGATCGTACCACTAGCAGCACAGGGACTACAATTCGATTCTGGCCCGATTCTGATATATTCGAAAATTTAGATTTTAATTTTTCTACTTTGTCTTCTCGCCTACGCGAACTAGCCTTTTTGAATCCTGACGCAACTATTGTCCTATCTGACGAACGCACTGGTGAGAGCCAAAGTTTCAAATATGATGGTGGAATTAAAGAGTTGGTATTATACCTAAACGAAACTAAGACTGCACTTCATGAAGATGTAATATTTATGCAAAATGAAGTGGACATGGTTGTAGTAGAAGTCGCCTTACAGTCTACAGAAAATCTCCAATCTTCGATTCACACCTTTGCAAACAATATTAACACACGTGAAGGAGGAACTCACCTAACCGGATTTAAAACAGCACTAACACGATGTGTAAATGATTATGCAGACAAACGAGGAATGCTTAAAGAAATAGATGAATTTCTTAAAGGAGACGATATTCGAGAAGGGTTGACCGTTGTCATCTCAGTTAAACACCCCGATCCCCAATTCGAAGGTCAAACAAAAACCAAACTTGGAAATTCCGAAGTCCGGGGAATCGTAGAAAGTTCTGTCCATAAGGGTCTATCAACCTATTTCGAAGAAAACCCAAAAACAGCGACCCTCATCGTACAAAAATCTTTACAAGCAGCCAAAGCACGCCGTGCTGCAAAAAAAGCTGCTGATCTAACCCGAAGAAAAAATGCCCTTTCTTCTACTTCTCTACCTGGAAAATTGGCAGATTGCCAATCTCGAGATCCTGTTAAGTCTGAGATCTTCATAGTAGAAGGGGATTCTGCAGGTGGTTCTGCGAAACAAGCCCGTGACAGGGCATTTCAAGCAATTCTCCCCCTCCGTGGCAAAATCATCAACGTAGAAAAACACCGTCTCGACCGCATACTTGAGAATGAAGAAATACGATCTCTGATCACCGCCATTGGAACTGGGATCGGAGAGGAGTTTGACCTAAGCAAAATAAGATATCACAAGATTATACTAATGACTGATGCGGATGTCGATGGAGCCCATATCCGAACGTTGTTGTTGACCTTTTTATATCGTCACATGCAGCCTTTGATAGAAAGTGGGTTTGTATATGCAGCCCAGCCCCCACTATACCGAATCCGCTATAAAAATACAACATATGACGCAATGACTGATGCGGAACGTGATAATATAATAGACACAATATGCAAAGGGTCCCCTGCTGGAATTCAACGATTTAAAGGACTAGGAGAAATGAACCCTGAACAACTTTGGGTGACTACGATGTCCCCCTCCACACGCTACTTAAAACAAATGACGATCGAAGATGCAGCAGATGCGGATCGAATGTTTTCAATCTTAATGGGCGATGAAGTCGAACCCCGAAAACAGTTTATTCGAGACCACGCTACAGATGCCGCATGGGTCGATATATAATACTAAATTAACAATAATACTTTATCTCTAATTACATCATGAGTTCTGAAAACCAACCTACAAATCCGACAAACGAAGATAGAATTCTCCGTGTTCGGATCGAAGAAGAAATGGAGCAATCTTATATTGATTATGCCATGAGTGTTATCGCTGGAAGGGCACTTCCCGATGTTCGGGATGGACTCAAACCTGTCCACAGGCGAATTCTATATGCCATGCATCAAATAGGAGTCACAAGCAGCTCTAGTCCTCGAAAAGCATCTTCCATCGTTGGCCAAACCATGGGGGATTTCCATCCCCATGGCGATTCTGCAATTTACGATGCTCTCGTCCGCATGGCGCAACCATTCTCCATGCGATATCCTCTCATAGAAGGCCAAGGGAATTTTGGATCTGTTGACGGTGATCACGCTGCAGCAATGCGGTATACCGAAGCCCGAATGGAAAAAATAACTGAAGAATATCTTTCAGATATTGACCGCGACACTGTCGATTTCCAACCAAACTATGACGATCGCCTATCAGAGCCCACTGTTCTGCCCACTCAAATTCCTGGATTATTATTAAATGGGTCTTCTGGAATTGCTGTCGGGATGAGTACTAACATTCCTCCACATAATCTCGGAGAATTAATTGACGCAACCGTTCACATAATTGACCAACCCGATTGCGATGTCACCGATCTTATAGATTTACCCGATAACCCTGGACCTGTTGTTGGACCTGATTTTCCAACTGGAGGTGCAATAGTTGGTAGGGAAGGGATTCACGATGCCTATACCACTGGCCGTGGACGCATCAGAATCCGAGCTAGTTATGAAGTCGAGCCATCTGACAGCGGCGATAAAATAGTTATAACTGAGATTCCCTATCAAGTAAACAAATCTAGAATGGTAACTCACATAGCCAATCTAGCCAATGATGGTGTCATCGAAGGCATTACCGATCTGCGTGATGAATCCAATAGAGATGGTATACGAGTCGTAGTTGAATTATCTAGGTCAGCAAATACTGATGTCGTCCAAAACCAACTTCTTGGCAGGGTTTTTGAAACATCATTTGGAGTGATCAATCTAGCTTTGGTCGATGGCCAACCCCAAATCTTGAATCTGAAAGAATCTCTATGCTATTTCATTGACCACAGAAAGGAAGTCGTCACTAGACGATCTGAATTTGATCTCTATGAATCCGAGGAGCGGGCACATATCCTCGAAGGCAGATTAATCGCACTCGAAAGGATCGATGACGTCGTTAATACAATCCGTGGAGCATCGAACCGAACCGACGCAAAACAAGCATTACGTGATCTTTTTGGATTATCCGAAGTTCAATCAGAACATATAGTCCGAATGCAACTTGGTAGCCTCACTCAGATGGAATCTGTTGAAATTCAGTCAGAACATGCCAATTTACTCGACCAAATTAAACGGCTAGAAACTATTCTTTCAGATGAATCTGAACTCTTAAAAGTAATCAAAGAAGAGCTCCTTAAAATCCGTGAAAAATATTCTAGCGAGAGGCGAACTGAAATAGTACCAGACACTGGAAAGGTCAGTAGGGATGACCTCATACCTCAAGAAAATGTGGTTATAGTGGTCACCGAATCCGACTATATTAAAAGAATGCCCATCTCCACTTTCAAAGCCCAACACCGCGGCGGGAAAGGCATCATTGGAACTGCACTTAGGGATAAAGACCAAGTCGCAACTGTATTCTTTGCCAACACCCACGATTATCTCCTTTGTTTCACCAATTTAGGGCGTGTATATCGATTAAAAGTATACGATGTACCTACTAAAAGTAGAACGGCCCGGGGTGTATCCGCCGTAAATGTTTTGAAGCTAGGCGATGGCGAAGAAATAGCTGCAGTTGTAGCCACCACTGACTTTGAACCGGGCGAATATTTTACAATGATAACCCGAGATGGATACATAAAAAGAACCTCTGTTGAATCTTTCCAAAACATCCGTACTGTTGGTATCGTGGCAACCAAATTAGAGGACGGAGACGAATTAGTAGATGTGGTTCTTACAAATGGTACTCAGGAACTAGTCATCTCCACTAATAATGGAAAAAGCATTAGATTCGCCGACACGCAGGTTAGGTCCATGGGACGTTCTGCCCGCGGAGTACGCGCAATCCGACTAAATAGTGGAGATTCTGTCGCGGGTGTGGCAGCTGTCGGAGAATCTTCAAGTTGGATTTTAACTCTAACTGAACATGGATATGGGAAGCGATCCCTACTTGATGCATATCGCATCCAATCGAGAAATGGAAAAGGTGTCATCGATATCAAAACTGTCAAAAGAAATGGAGGTGTTTGCGCAATAAAAACTGTTAGAGAGGGGGATCATCTGATTGCCATCACTGAAAAAGGACAAATAATGAGGACCATCGTCGATGGAATTTCTCTAATTGGAAGAAATACTATGGGGGTTACAATTATGGATGTGGACAAAGGCGACCGACTAGCTAGTGTTGATATAATACCTAGTTCCGGCGTAGGCGACTTCGAAATGGAACCTTCCCCTGACGAAGATGTAGAATCTCCTGTGAATGGATCTGAATCAGAACCTTCTCCTGACGAAGATGTAGAATCTCCTGTGGATGGGTCCACCGATTCTATTGATTAATACCCTCTCCTATTTATATTCAGAACAAACCTTTCTAATACCCTCTTCTAATCCTATCTCGGGAACCCACCCTGTAGCTTCAGATATTTTTGTTGAATCTGCACAAGTGTCATGCACATAAATTGATTCTGGTATTGGATTTTTTATATACTTTGCTTCTATAGCTGTTCCCAATTCCACATTGATCATATCGACAATTTCATTAAAACTAACTGGCCGTCCGGTTCCTACATTATACGCACCCGATATTTTTCTTTCTGCAACCATCTGAGTGGCCCTAGTAATATCATCAATATGTGTGAAATCCCGTGTTTGAGTCCCATCCCCATAAACTTCTGGTTCAATTCCATTAGCCATTTCTTCTGCAAATTGAGCAATGATATTTGCATATTTTCCCTTATGCGATTCGTTACCACCATACCCTTGGTAAACAGAAAAAAAACGCAATCCTGCTATATGAATTCCATACTCATTATGGAAATATTCTGCATACCTCTCCCGAGCCAATTTAGAAGCTTCATAACCTGTATGTGCTTCTACCACCATCGACTCCGATGTAGGTTTTTTTCTACTTCCATATATAGAAGAAGTAGATGCATAAACTACCCTCTCACACCCACTTTCCACTCCTTGCTTTACAGTATTGATGAACCCTTCCACATTCACCCTTGCCCCTTTAATTGGATCTTCTTTGTGCATTTGGTACGATGATAATGCTGCGAGATGGAAAATAATATCAACATCTGCCGGTAGATCTTCATCTAACACGTCGACCCGTCTAAAATCCACCGACTTATCCAAATTATCAGGAGTCCCCAGATATTCATTATCAATCGCAATCACTTCATTTTGAACAGATAATCTATTTGCCAAATTTGATCCAATAAACCCCGCCCCACCCGTGACAAGAATGGTCAAGTCTTTCATACCTACTCCATTATCAATCTCCTTAAACATTAACCTAGCTAATCTCAGTTGGCATTCAGCAAGACCCTTTGTGTGATTATGAAAAACAAATATCCTCAAGTTAGCGTGAATTATCCTGCTAGCACCACATTCGACGAATTCCGCACGACAGTGAATGAAATTGAGAACTTACATTATGATGGCTTAACAGTAGCCGATCAATCTTTACGTAGAAATACATATGCATGGTCTGCATTCGCTGCACATAATACCAATCATATATGGGTTGGTCCCGCAGTAACCAATCCCTTTTCCCGAAATCCCGGGTTAACCGCTGCATCAATAGCAACTATCGATGAAATTTCTAATGGCAGGGCAGTTCTTGGGATTGGACTAGGGGGCCATGGAGTCGGGCCATTTGGTTACGATCAGACAAGATCTATAGGAGCCTGCAAAGATTCAATCATCGCGATAAGGAGTTTACTTTCTGGAGAAAAAACAACAATGATACGCGAAGAATTCGAGCTCCATGACGCATCACTTGAGTTCAACACTCCCCCTTCTCCCATTCCCATTTACGTTGGAGGGCGGGGGCCATCACTTCTATCTCTAGCAGGTAAATTCGCAGATGGGGTTTTTATTGGAGGTGGTTTACTTTCTTCTGAAGGGATGGACTATGCCCGTGATAGAATCTCCATTGGAGCAAAATCCGTCAATAGAGATATAGCCAACCTTGATCTAAGATGTTTTGCTTCACTCTCAATAGCATCAGACGCCGACGTGGCTCTAGATGGAGTGACCCGGCATATTGCAACTCGAGTTTCAAATCAAGCTAATTTAGAAGCCTTACAACGTGGCGGAGCTTCCCAAAAAGAAATAGAACACGTGACAAATCTTGACTTGGATTCTTTAACAACAAAAGAACTCCGCGACGAAGTCCCATTTTCCATCATCGAACAATTCGTACTCTGCGGAACTCCCGAATACTGTTCAGAAAGGTTTCATTCCTTTTTCGAATCTGGAATAACTAATTTTACCATCGTAGCCAGGGTCAACGGTGAAAATGGGAGGTTTAAAAGCCTAAAACTTTTTTCAGATATGGTACTATCTCCCTACTTCTGATAAACCAATCCTTGAGTTTATGTTCTTCCCCTTTCTACATCTCAACCGTGGCTACTTTTTATCTCCCTGTTGAATTAACTAGTGTACAAAAACAAATTCTTACCGCTCTCATCAATCTCTTCTCAGTCTATGACTTTTCTACAACTGACAAATCAATTAAAGGGGAATCAATCGCAAAAGAAACTGGAAAAAATCCTGGTACTATTCGAAATCAGATGCAGAGTCTAAAAGCTCTGCGCTTGGTGGAAGGAGTCCCCGGACCTCATGGGGGGTATAGGCCTACTGCATTTGCATATGAGGCTTTAGACATTTCCCGATTAGATTCCCCTGCAGAAGTTCTTTTTTACCATAACGAAGAAATCTGTTCTGACATATTGCCACTTGAAATTACACTCACTAGTGTGAATCACCCCGATCTCTGCCGAGCAAAAGTCCGTGTTCTTGGCCCAACTCGAAATCTTAAACAATACGATTCAGTCCGAATAGGCCCCACCCCCCTTTCTAAATTAACCATAGACGGAACTATAGAAGCAAAAGACGAAACGCATGGAATTTTAATTTTAGAAATCAAATCTATGTCTGCAGAATCAAAATCCCACACTCTTAATAATTAGTAACAACAACAGTGGACCATGGACGAGCCCATTTCTATTGAAGAGATACTTTTAGACGAAGCACGATCCTTCAATATATTGGGCTATCTAGGTTTCCTTGGATTTTCAGGATTTTTAGGATTCGTTAACACAGATTTTTTCCTCGCATTTGCCTTGTTTTTTCTGTTTCTTTTAGGACGTCTCCCAAAACCCTGTAATAAATTGGGCTATCTAGGTTTCCTTGGATTTTCAGGATTTTTAGGCTTCATTGAACCCAATTTCTTCTTTTTATTTGCCCTTTTATTTCTATTTCTACTAGGGCGATTACCCACTTCTCCAATTTTCCATCCCCCCACTCCATAATCTATAATTTTCTGCGGGACTTCTGAAGTTTGTGGACCATTCCTATATCTTCAATTCTTCACCAAAAAAATATATCTCTGATCAGATAGTCATCCATATAGATATGGATTGTTTCTATGTCTCCTGCGAACGTTTACGCGAACCCGATCTGATTGGTCAACCTGTTATAGTAGGAATGAATTATACTCCCGGCGAATCTAGAGGTGCGGTAGCGACTGCGAGTTACGAGGCCAGGGATTTAGGCATCAAAAGCGCAATGAATATTTCCAAAGCTCTCTCTATCCTCCCTGACAAGGAACTTAATCCTTCATTTGAACCTTCTTGCTACTACCGCACTGCCGACAAAAACTTTTACAGGGAAATTTCCCAAAGTGTAAGAACCGTCCTTGAAGATTTTTCAGATGTCGCCCGACATGTTAGTATAGATGAAGCCTATTTGGATGTAACAAGTAAAACAACTTGGGCTTCTTCATCTAATTTTTCTCAAATTTTGAGAGATGAAATAGAGTCTGTAGTAGGTGTTCCTTCAAGTATTGGCGTTGCCCCCTCTATGAGTATCGCAAAAATGGCTAGTTCGATTGAAAAACCAAAGGGAATCGTAGTTGTCAAACCCGAACAAACCAAAGAATTCCTCTCCAACTTGCCTATAGAAAATCTACCTGGAATTGGGCCAGTCACTGCGAAATCTCTCCATTCCGATGGGATAAAACTCATAGGGGAGTTGGCTACCATTCCCACTGGGGATCTTAAAAATAAATACGGTAATAAGGGGATTTCACTTTCTATACTTTCCCGCGGAGAGGATTCTAAAAAAGTAATTCCCATGGGTCCTAAAAAGAGTATTTCCAGAGAATCTTCATTTAAACACATCACCGTTAATTCCGATGAAAAAAAAGCTTTAATTGAAAAGCTTTCCCAAGATGTTGGCTCAATTGCAACTTCCAATAATGCCCTTTTTCGAACAGTTGGAATTAAAGTAATAGAACCCCCTTATAAAATCCACACCCGTGAAATTTCTTTTGGAACTGCCACAAACGACCCAAATTTAATATCCACTTCTGCCATGGATCTCCTCAAAGATTTCCATGAAATTTCAGTTAGGAAAATGGGAGTAAAGGTTTCCAATTTAAGTTTCCATGGGGTGGAACAAACTAAAATAAATCAGTGGGACTAAACACCAATTCTTCTATTCTATATCCCACTTAATAGATCTTCTATTGATTTCTGTGGATTTTTCGATTTCGCTATACCACTAGCTAATAATATGCCCTCAGCACCCAATTCTATCGCTGCAGAAACATCCTCCCCATTCGATATGCCTGCTCCACATAGAACTGGAATTTTTGGGTTAACTTTTCCTGCAGACTCGACCGCATCCCTGACAATATCCGGGGCAGCTTTGCTTACTGGAATTCCACTTCCGATTAACTCTGGGGGTTCCACTGCAACAAATGTTGGATCCAACGACGTTGCAGCAGCAATTTGGGATGGATTATTTGCACACACAACTGTTTCTAATTTAGCTTCAGACGCTTCCTTTATGCTTTCATCAATTTCTGCAAGTAATAACCTATGTTCTGAATGATTCAACAAACTACCCCTCACTCCTGCCTCAGATAATCCCGCTGAGGTAACTGTTCCTGTTCTAACTTTCTCCCCCTCTTTATCCATATGTTGCGCCCAAGTCTCTACTCCTGTTTCTACCACTTCCTTTAAGTGAATCACCTGAGGTGCAACTGCAATTCTAACGTCCAATTCATTTGAGATAGAATTTGCGGCCTTTGCAATTTCAATCGGATCACACACGTACGTTTTCAGATTGATAAGAATGAACATGGCTCAATTCAACCCCCTAACCAGTTATTCTTTGCGCTTCATTCTGCATCTTCCAATAAGTTAATTTTTAGATGCTTTTCTAATTTCTTCCGAACCTTTTCGGTCGGTAGTACTTCTCCCCTCTCCAATTTCTTGATCAAACTAGCTCTCTCATTGAGATTTTTAGCAAGTTCAACCTGCGATAACCCTTTCTCTTCTCTCCCCTGCCTAATTTTTTCGTTAAATTCTAAGTCTACCTCTTTCATGTGATGGTACCCTTGTCCTTTCTGTTTCTTCAATCCCCCTCTTCTATTAGTTGCTTTCCGTGGTTCAATCTTATATTTTGACCCTGTACTTTGACTTTTTGTATTCCCAATTTCAACGCCAAATCTAGAGCAAGCCTGACAAACCTGTAGTATCGCCCCTTCTATTTTCATGCTTTTTGGTGAAACAACTCCTTTCCCACACATTTCACATTGAACCATGACTACTATTTCTCCGCATTCTTTGTATAAAAACTGAAGCGTTCATCAATTCTTCAATTATTCTTCAATTTTCCATTTCTCTCCACGCTTTACCGAAACGTTGTATAGCAGTCATGTGGCCACCCACTGCGACTAATATCAATAGCCATGTTATTGCATCAAAAGGCCCTATTGTGACTTTTATTGAAATATCTATCAAAACAGCTAAAATGATCAACACAAATCGATCCGCGCGCACTATTAAACCTGTATAATCTCTTGAAAAACCAACCGCCTGGATCTGAGTTCCCACATAGGATGTCATCAGTACTCCTGTCACTGCTATAAAACCAATCAAATATTGCCCCACTCCCGCTGCAAGTCCCCCAATTATCACTATATCTGCATATCGGTCAAATACATGATCTATAAGATCCCCCTTATTTGAATCCTCACCCCTCCTTCGGGCCAATTCCCCATCAAGCAGATCTAAGATCCCACTAACTGCTATCAAAACCACCCCTGCTACATATCCACTTTCTCCTGTATAAAAAGAAAAACCTGCCAAAAATGCTATGATTAATCCCAAAAAACTAATTTGGTTAGGCGTTATTAAACTATTTTCTAGAATATCTACTAGTGGTGAAATTACCTTTTTACTCCAAGGACGCAATCGTTGAAATGTCATCTATTACTTTCATTTCTACTCTTCATTATTTTAATGAATCTATCCGCTTTCCTCAAACATATATTCAATAAAAGAAACCAAACCTACCTCTGGGTCTCTATCTCCTGCTATCGCCGCTTCTATTTCTTGAACAATTACTCTTGGTTCCTTTCCAGTTCCATCTATCTCATATACTCTACTTTCTCCGTGGATTTCCACCGATTCCACTAGTATCACATCAAGAGACTCTGCCTTTACATTCTCCTCAATTGACTTTTCGATGTCAATTTCTTCATTGTATTCTCTCCCTTCCAATCTCTTCTTGAGTTCTATAGGGTGACACCGTAGAACTATCACTTTGTCTACCTCTAACAAATGTGAAATATGGGAATCAATTACTATGTTATCTTTTCCCTCCAAGTGCTTCTCTATTGCTTTAATATCTGCAATCAATGTTTGACGATTCTCATCAAAGCCTTGGTATAATTTTTTTTCTTTTATTATGTCATTCAGATGTAAAATTTCACACCCCTGTGTTATATTTTTGGAACACGTTGTTTTCCCAGTCCCCGGAGTGCCTGTAATTGCTATTCTCATTCTTGCAGGTTGTTTATTTCTTTTACTACCTTCTCTGTCTGTTCTTGATTCCCACACGTTACTCTGATGTATTCTGGCATTCCGAACGAAGTACAATCTCTAACAATGATCCCTTTATTTTTCAATTGTTCAAAACTTTCCGTAGCATTTCCTATCTCCACTAGGACAAAATTTGCATAACTTTTCATAACATTCATATCTAGATTTTTCTCCATGTATTCTCTAGACCATCTCGCCATCTCAATAGATTTACCCAGGTGTTTTTCATCTCTCAACGCCGCACTAGCCGCATAACACGATAGTTCACCAGCTGCAAATGGGGTATTGACCCTGGAGTATTCTTTTGACCCTTCCTCTGGCACTATTGCATATCCTATTCTACAACCAGCCAATCCATATGCCTTTGAAAAAGTACGAATCACTGCTATATTCTGGTATTTTTTACATAACTCAATTGAACTTCTTTTTCCTGAATATTCTCCATACGCCTCATCAACAACTACCAGTGAGTCCTCCCCTACACCTTCTATTATTTTTTCAATCTCCTTGGTGGGGAATATTCCTCCAGTTGGGTTGTTCGGATTAGTCAAATATACTATTTTTTGCCCCTTGTATCCTCTAAATACATTTTCTGCAGAAAGTTCAAATCCTTCTTTTTTTCCAATATCATATTCTTCTACCCCACCGTGATGGAACCTAGAACTCATGCCATAATATGCAAAACCTGGATTTGGAACAAGTACTCGATCTCCAGGTTCTATCATCGCCCTCGATATGTAATCTATCGCACCATCTGCTCCATTAGCAAGCCAAACTTGGCTTTCCCCAATACCCCATTTCTGTGCTATTTTATTTATCAGGTCCTTGGATGCTTCTTTCGGATATCTATTTACTCCCTCTGATTTTTCCTTCAATGTCTTTATCACATTTAAACTAGGCCCTAGTGGATTTTCATTAGATGATAAATTGATGATCTCTGATTCATCCCTCCCAATTTCTATTGCAACCTCCCCGGTACTTTTGCCTGGGGCATATTCCCTGTGCTCTGAAAGGTCGCGCGTTTTCATAAATTAGGTTATGCAAGGAATAGGCTTAAGCCCACCCTCCTAGCTCATTCTGGAATTCGAATGGTATTTTTTAGAGTGGGTATGCCTTCAATGTCCACTTCCACCACATCGCCATCGTTAAGTGGGCCTACTCCTGCAGGAGTCCCTGTAATAATAACATCTCCCTGTTCAAGCGTTATGTATTCTGTAATTTCTGCAATAATCACTGGAATTGAATATATTAATTGATCGATCGATCCTTCTTGGCGAATCTCTCCATTAACCCTGACCACCACTGATGCATTTTCTGGAACATCTTCTTTGTCAACCATTGCTGGACCGAGAGGCAGGGAGCTATCGAACGCTTTCCCCCGGACCCAATTTTGCTCTTGAAATTGATCATCTCGATTGGATAGGTCATTTGCAGCAGTATACCCTGCCACTACATCCATAGCATTTTCTTCAGATACAAACCTACACTGTTGGCCTATCACGATTGCCAATTCACCTTCGTGGTCTATTCTCTCTTTCCCCCCTAAGACTGTAACTGTAGTATTGGGATCTGCTATCGTATTTGGGGTTTTTATAAATAACATCAAACTGTCCGGAACTTCAGAATCCATTTCGGCTGCATGATCTGCATAATTTTTACCCACACAAATTATTTTACTTGGTTCAACTGGAGCTAGTAGGTCTATCTCGTCTAGTTGATAACTAACATTAGAAAATTTAACCAAATTACCTTCTAATATTCCATTCCTTATCGAGCCCGCTGGATCTCTAAATCTAACGTATTGCATGATTCTCACTTGATTTTATTACTTGATATGTATTCCGACCTCACTCAACCTGCATTTTCCAGCTAAGATCCTTAAATATCTGTGGAGTTCTACACATTCACACAATGCAACTTACTTGGCATGGACACTCCACTTGGTACGTGCGTATCAAAGACACCACTTTCTTAATAGATCCCTTTTTCACTAACCCGAAGACTTCTCTGAAGCCTACTGATATAGATCCTCCAGACTACGTTTTACTAACTCATGGTCATGCTGATCATATAGGCGATGTTGGTTCCTTCACTGATAGTACCATCGTGGCTACTCCTGAACTAACTCGTTATATCTCTGATGATTATGGGATCGATTCCACAATTGCGATGAACATTGGTGGCACCATCCAAGTAGGATCTGGCTACGTCACAATGCAAAGGGCAGACCATACAAATGGGTATTCAAACACATACTCTGCTGGAGGTGATATGCCATCAGGATACCTCCTCAGCGACTCTCCTCCACGAGACGCAGCAATGGGAAATGGAGAATCTTTCTACCATGCAGGGGATACTGGATTGTCTGTCGACATGAGGGATGTAATTGGCCATTATTTAAAACCAGACGCAGCAGCGTTGCCCATTGGTGACCACTATACTATGGGCCCATTTCAAGCCGCAATAGCTGCAAATTGGTTGGGTGTTAAATTCGCATTCCCAATGCATTATGATACATTCCCTCCTATACAGCAAGATCCATCCGTCTTCGCTGAGGAAGTACTCTCCATAGGTGGGGATGCACAAGCAGTAATCTTAGAAGCAGACGTCCCCTTCGATCTAACAAAAAATTTACAATCTCTACAATAACCGCCGTTTATAACTTAGATATTATTTCTTCTGCGACATCTACTGTTTTCTTCTTCCCACCAAGATCTGGAGTAGTTTTACCATCAATCAAAGTTTGCTCTGCAGCCAAACGAATTTGTCTTGCTTCCTCCTCGTATCCTATGTATTCAAGCATCATACATGCTGACAGTATAGACGCTATTGGATTGGAGATCCCCCTCCCTGCTATGTCTGGAGCCGTCCCATGAACCGGTTCGAATAGAGCACATTTAGGACCAATGTTCGAACTAGGTAGAAGACCAAGGCCCCCTACCAATCCTGCGGCCAAATCTGATAATATATCTCCTGCCAAATTAGGGCAAACAATCACCTGATAATTTTCTGGGTGCATCACCATCAACATAGCAAGAGCATCCATTATTGCAGATTCTGTTTTCACACCCCTTTTAGACGCAACTGACTCTACAGTTTCTCTAAAGAGTCCATCTGTAATTCTCATCACATTATCTTTGTGGGCAATAGTAAATTTATCCAACCCTTGTGCTTTCACATATTCACAAGAATATTCTGCCAACCTAGTAGAAGCGGTTTTGGTTACCACTCTCGTTAGAGTTGCCATTTCTTCTGATACCCTGGATTCAATCCCTGTGTAAACGCCTTCTGAATTCTCTCGAAGTATTACCAAATCTGTCTTTGGCTGAAGTGCGTTTACACCTGGATATGCCTTTGCGGGTCTCACATTCACAAATGAGTCTATTTCCCTTCTAAGTGGAAGTATCACATCTGCTGCAGATTCACCCGCTGCTCCAAACAGTATGGAGTCTACTTCTTCCACAAGTTCAAGTACTTCTACTGGTAGTGCATTTCCAGTTTGTTTTTTTATCTCATCCCCTGCATTTGAATTAATAAACTCAATTTTTAATCCTAGTGACTCTATCACACTAACCGTAGCTGGAATTACTTCCAATCCTATCCCATCTCCTGGTATTACTAAGATTTTTTTCATTTTATATAGGGTATTCGTCTTGATATCTGTTTAACTTCTTCTGGATTTGATTTCAACAGTGCCGTTGTATCCCATATCCCATCCACAAGAGCTTTCCTATGCGATTTTGGGATACTGACTTGTATATCTTGTTCATTATATCTTATTTCTTGTGCCACAATATCTATATGAATTTCTGTACCTGGATTGGATTCTACCCATTCTTGCAGTATCTCTATCTGTGCAGCTTCCATCTCAACTACTGGTATTCCCAAAGCTAAGCAATTTCCTGCGAAAATCTCGGCAAAACTATGTCCAATTATTGCTTCAATTCCCCATCTCATTAAAGCCTGAGGTGCATGCTCTCTAGATGAACCACACCCAAAGTTAGAATTGACCACTAATATGGATGCATCTTGATACTCCTTGTCATTAAATGGATGTTCCAGTTCTCGGCCCTCTCCATCGAACCTTAAATCTCTAAATGAAAATTCCCCCAACCCGTCAAATGTTATTGCCTTGAGGTATCTAGCTGGAATAATCTGATCTGTATCAATATCACTACCTCTTATGGATATTCCTTTCCCACTGGCAGATTTTATTGCAGGAGCGCCCATTCTTATATCCTCCTCACATCTGTAACTTCACCCTTTATAGCCGCAGCAGCAACCATTGCAGGACTCATCAATATAGTTCGACCATCTTTCGATCCCTGCCTGCCAATGAAGTTCCTATTCGAAGAAGATGCACAGGCCTCATCTTCAATCAATTGATCTTCATTCATGGCCAAGCACATAGAACATCCTGCCAATCTCCAGTCAAAACCAGATTCTACAAAAATTTTATCTAGTCCTTCCTCTTCCGCTGCTAACTTCACTCGTTGACTCCCTGGAACTACCAAAGCCCGAACATTCGAAGCTACGGTTTTCCCTTCGACGATTTTACATGCTTCTCGAAGATCTGACAGTCTAGAGTTGGTACAAGATCCAATAAAAGCAACGTCAATTTTATATCCTTCCATTTTATCCCCTGGTGTAACACGCATATGATTTTGAGCCCTAGTAGCACTCTCACGTTTTGATTCTTCCAGTGACTTTGGATCTGGGATTTTTTCTGATATACCAATACCTTGGCCGGGAGTGGTTCCCCATGTCACCATTGGTTCTATTTTGTTACAATCAATTTCAAAAACATCATCATATTTTGCATCTTCCTCTGACTTGATAGATTCCCAGTATGGTAATAACTCTTCAAATTTGTCTGGATCCTTTTCAAATGTATCTGTGTTCTTAAGCCACTCATATGTGGTCTCGTCCGGATTTATATACCCTGCCCTTGCGCCCCCTTCAATTGACATATTGCATATTGACATTCTACCTTCCATACTTAATTTTGACACCGCAGGGCCTCCATATTCATACACGTGACCTACTCCACCATCTGTGCCCAAATGCCGAATTATTGTTAGGATTATATCCTTGGCAGTGACGTATTCTCCCAATTCTCCTTTGACCTCTATTTTTCGAACCTTCTGACGACCTAGAGCCATTGTTTGTGTGGCTAGTACATCTCTAATCTGAGTTGTCCCAATCCCAAAAGCAAGGGATCCAAAAGCCCCATGAGTAGAAGTATGGGAGTCCCCACATACAATAGTCATCCCTGGTTGGGTTAATCCCCGCTCTGGTCCAACGACATGGACAATACCCTGATCCCCACTATCTGGACCTGCAAATTTAATATTTGCCTCTAGCGTATTAGATTCCAATTCCGCCATCATCCGTTCTGCCTGATCATCTTTAAATGGTCTCGATTGATCCTTTGTAGGTATTATGTGGTCCACTGTCGCATGTGTTAGTTCAGGGTATGCAACTTCCATTCTCTTCTCCCTTATCATGCCAAATGCCTGTGGACTAGTAACTTCGTGTATCAGGTGCAATCCCACAAATAGTTGATCCTGCCCATTAGGCAATTCTCTCACTTTGTGGCCATCCCACACTTTATCGTATAATGTACCTTCACTCATTTTCTTCTGACCACGAAAAGAGCGAGCGTAGATTCACTCCCACCTCCTCTATTTGATGATTTTGTTCTTCTAACCTAATCTGGTTGTATTTCGGCCTTCCTGCTTTATCTTCTGCAATCCACTCTTTGGCAAATGTTCCATCTTGAATTTCTTTTAGTACTACTGCCATATTCTCTTTCACACGCTCGTCAACAACTCTAGGCCCTCTTGTTAAACCACCATATTCTGCCGTGTCCGAAACATCAGTCCACATCTTCATCAAACCACCTTCATATATCAAATCTACAATTAATTTTAACTCATTAAGACATTCAAAATATGCCATCTCGGGGGAATATCCATTTTCTACTAGTGTCTCAAAACTCATCCTCATAAGACTAGTCACCCCTCCGCATAATATAACTTGCTCTCCAAATAAATCCGATTCCACTTCTTCTTGGAACGACGTTTCAACCACTCCCGCCCTGGCACATCCAATACCTTCTGCATACGCTAAAGCTACTTCTTTTGCCTCCCCTGTATAATCTTGATATATTGCCAAAAGTGCAGGAGTACCTTGATCTTTCACGTAATTCCTCCTAACAAGATTACCTGGACTCTTGGGTGCAATCATCGACACATCAATATTACTTGGAGGTTCCACCTGACTATAATGAATATTAAACCCATGGGCGAACATCAACGTATTCCCCTCTTCTATTGCTGACTCTATTTCTTTATAAACTGACGAAGCAGCAGTATCCGGAACTAGCATCATAATTATGTCTGCTTCTTTCGTAGCCTCAATGGGGGTTGCAACGTTTAATCCATCATTTTTAACTGTTTCCCATGAAGACGAACTTTCTCTCAGGCCCACTATCACCTTCACACCACTATCATGAAGATTACGTGCATGTGCATGCCCTTGGCTCCCATATCCTATTACTGCCACAGTTTTATCATCTATATGTGCTCTGTCCGCGTCTTTTTCGTAGTATACGTTTGTAGTGAATTTTTTGTTAGTCATGTTGTTTTCTTAGAACCTTTTTCTAGTGCTACTGTTCCTGTACGTGCAACCTCTTCGATCCCGAACTCATCAAACATTTCGATCATGCCGTCAATATCCATTTGGCCCCCTCTAACTTCAATTGTCACCATACCTTCGCTAATATCCAAGATCTCTACTCCCTCCTTATCTGTCTGTTTCTTAAGTTCTTCAAGTGAACTTCCTTGTTCAAAGTGGTTTCTAATCTTTATCAAACAAAGCTCCCTTTCTATCGCATCTTCTGATAATTCTTTCACCGAAATAACTGGAAGTAACTTTGCCAATTGCCTTTTCACTTGAATTATGCCGGTATCATTTTCATCAACCACTAGTGTAATCCTAGCACTATTTTCATCCTCTGTAGGCCCTACTGTTAGGCTTTCAATATTAAATTGACGACGTGAAAACAACCCCGAAACTTTAGCTAGAACTCCAGGCTCGTGCTTAACTAACGCTGAAAATGTTGCTAGTCTATTCTGAAGCTCCCCCGAACTGCCAGGATCAATTCGTATCCCCTGTGGATTCCTCCGCTCATTTGGATGTGGCCTATCACTAGGACCTGGCCCCTTGAGACCTTTTGATTTTTCACCCATTTTATAGTTCCTCCAAATGCTCTTCTGTCAGTGCAAACAAACCATTCGCCCCACCGCTAGGGACCATGGGGAATACATTTTCTGCAGGATCTATCCTAGCGTCAATAACCGAAGGCCCCTTGTATTCTATTGCCTCTCTTATAATTGATTCTACGTCCTCTACATTTTCCAAAAGGAATCCTTTCGCCCCGAACGCATCTGCAATTTTTGAGAAATCTGGGACCCATGGATATTCCGAAGCCATTCTTCTATGGCCGTAAAATGCATCTTGCCATTGTCTCACCATCCCTATCCCGGCGTTATTTAGAACTACCACTGTAATGTCCAATTCCTCTCGAACAGCAACAGAAAGTTCCTGTAATGTCATTAGGAACGACCCGTCCCCATCTATGCACACAACCTTTTGGTCGTCACTCGCAGCAAAACGTGCGCCTATCGCTGCTGGAAGTCCGTACCCCATCGTACCCAAACCATGGGAAGAAACCCATGTTCTCGGCTCTTTATACGTCCAATATAACATTGCCCACATCTGATGCTGTCCAACACCAGTTGTGACAATAGTATTACTTTCAGTTGCTTCACAAAGTTGCTCTATTATATACTGGGGCCGTGGCTTTCCATTACTCTCACGTTCTCCATATTCTATGGAATATTCTTGTTTCCAAGTTTTAATTTGTTCCAACCATCCCTCTGCACCCGGTTTTACCTGCATCACTTTATGCAATTGGCCAAGCACGGTTGCGGCATCCCCAACTAACTCGTAATCTGCATGGATGTTTTTTGATATTTCTGCAGGATCTATATCTATGTGAATAATCTCTGCGGTCGGGGCGAACGTATCTACACCGCCTGTCAAACGATCATCAAATCTGGTTCCTACTGCAAGCATAACATCACAATGAGTCAGCGCCATATTGGCATATCCTGTACCGTGCATCCCCGCTGGTTTGAGGGATAGTTCATGATCTTCTGGGAATGCCCCGATACCTGGCATTGTCGTAACCACTGGTATTTCAAATTCTGTAGCGAATTTATAAAGTTGCTCACAAGCACTCCCCTTAATGACACCTCCTCCCGCAAGGATTACAGGTTTTTTAGCATCAATAAGGGCAGTTGCTGCCAATTCGATCACTTTTACATCTGCCCCCTCTGGAATCTCAACATGGCCTGGCAATTTCGGTGGTTTGTATTTCCAGTTAGAAACTTCTCCTAGAGTGACATCCTTTGGTAAATCCACTAAAGTCGGACCTTGCCTCCCTTCTCTAGCCAATAAAAACGCCAGAGAAACAAGATCACCCACTGTTTCTGATTCCGTTGCAAAGAAATTGGCCTTTGTAACTGGATTCGATACTCCTATCGTATCGCATTCTTGGAATGCATCATTTCCTACAAAGTTAGTTGGGACTTGCCCTGTTAAAGCCAATACAGGAACTGAGTCCATATTTGCATCAGCCAAACCCGTAACAAGATTGGTCGCACCGGGACCAGAGGTGGCTATACACACACCAGGCTGTCCCGAAACTATTCCATATGCATCAGCGGCGTGAGCCGCTCCCTGTTCATGCCCCATCGTAATATGTTCTAATTTTGAATCGTATAATGCATCATACACTGGCATTATGGCCCCTCCTTGGACCCCAAAAATCACCCTTACTCCTGCCTCCTCAAGGGAAGCGACAACTGCTTGTGCACCCGTTTTTGGATTGGATTTTTCTGCTGTGTTTTCTTGATCTGCGTTCGTTGATTTACTCATATTGGTTATTTTTTTTATACCGGTTTTTGTTTGCTTCTAGCTTATTGCTCATAGGCGTTTCGAACTTACTCTGATTAATTGTGTTGTTAGTATGGCGAGTTACGCCCCTACAAAAACTTGTACAGCCGCACAGCTAACGAACAATTCTTCTTTAGTTCGAACAACGGCTTTCATCTATGCTACGTCTTGTTTTTGATCTTTATAACCCTTTTGCATCTTCGATATCGTTACTATTCTTTAACCTTCTCTCTAAATACATTCCCCTCTCGTGCAAATCTCATCAATTCTCTTTTTGTCACTCGCTTTTTTTCCGCTCCATAATCTTTCACTCTGCGGGTTATGTCTCTAACTTGAGTTTCAGTCGGATCGAATCCTGCCTCTCGTAAATACATTCTAACCGCATGGGTTCCTGTATGTTTCCCCAGGACAAATTGGCGCCTAGCACCCACCATTTCTGGAGTCATAACACCCGGCTCAAAAGTATCCGAATTCTCTATGACACCTGCGGCATGAATTCCACTCTCGTGACTAAATGCATTGTCCCCTACAATCGCCTTATTCGGAGGTTTGGCTATTCCACTTATATCTTCAACTATCGATGAAAGTTCCATAATCCTACTCGTGTCTATTCCCAAATTTGCATTATAGACCGCAATCGCTGCCATAACCACTTCTTCATATGCTGCATTCCCCGCCCTTTCTCCAATACCATTCACCGATACCTGGGCTTGATGTGCTCCCGCTTCAAATCCTGCCAATGCATTAGCAGTTGCCAATCCAAAATCATCATGAGTATGGACATCTATGTATGCCTCCGTATGCTCTTTCACAAAACGAATTAAATCACCAAACCTCGTTGGAGTAGCAACACCGCATGTATCTGGGATGTTAATCCAATCCGCACCAACCTCTGTCACCGCTTCAACGACTTCTCCTAAGAATGTCAAGTCAGTCCTCGTAGCATCCATTGGAGAAAACATACATTCCACCCCTGCATCTTTTACAAGTTTCACAGAGTCTATTGACTTTTCTACAACTTCTTCCCTCGTCGAATGCATTGAATCTTCTATTTGAACATCAGAAGTACTCGCAAAAACATGCACCATATTAACACCCGAATCAATTGCAGCTAAAATATCCCCTTCTATTACTCGGGCAAGACCTGCAACTGTAGTTTCGGTCCCCTCTGAAATATCTCTCACAGCTTCGAATTCTGCTTTCGAATTTACAGGAAAACCCGCTTCGATCACATGAGTTCCCATTTCGTCAAGTAATGTGGCAATCTCTATTTTATCATTATACGAAAACGAAACATGCGGAGATTGCTCTCCATCCCTCAACGTTGTATCAAAAATTCGAACTTCGGTAAATTCTGGTTCTTTAACTGCTAACGTTCCCTGGAAGAAGTCGATCGCCCTGCGTTGGCGCAGAGATATCCTTATTTGAGTTCATCGTGAATAATCGAAGATTGGGCCAGTTAATATAACTGTCGGAAATGGAGTCTTTTTGTTTTCCCCCGTACAATTAGGCATATGGATCCGTATGAACTCGACCTAGAGTCTGTAGAAGAAGCATTAGATTTCCCCTCTGATCAAAAAATCGTTTTAGGTTTTCTCGACGGTTCTGTTCCCGAATCTGAATGGATAATTGAATTAGAACTTGAAAATATCCTAGTTTTACAAATAAAAGGAGAACTGGAAGACCTAATCCAGGAAATCGCCCCCTATATCAAAGAAAATGGAGGCTCAATAGTCCATTTTAGAGGATTTCTAATCATCACTCCACCTACCATTTCCGTCGACAACACCCGGCTCTCTTAAATTCACCCATTTCTAATTGAATTCTTCTTTTCCCTATGCAATTCTAGAATAGTTTCTGAGAACAATCCCAGCATCATAATTTGTGCACCAAACAGTAGGAAAAACACCCCCCCAATTATGATCACCTGGTGGATTTTACCCTGAGACAACCATTCAAAAATCGCATATCCACCCAAGATGCCTCCTATTATCAGCCCAATTAGGCCAACCGACCCAAAATAAAATAAAGGATTACTCGTTTGAGCTAGTTTGTATAGTGTCTTTACTATCACTATGCCATCTCTGATGGGGTTCAATTTAGCAACCGAATCTCCCGTTCTTGACCTATAACTAATTGGGACTACCTCCGTGGAAATATCTTCACTTGCGCATCGTATTCCCAATTCAACTTCTATTCCAAATCCCCCCGACGTCAAAAATAAATCTTCTACTGAGTCCCTCTTAAATGCATGATACCCACTTAGTACATCTTTGAAATTTTCCCTATAAATCTTAAAAAACAATGTGTTGATTAGCTTATTCCCAACTCGATTTAGTAGGGTCATCGCATCTGGGCTCATATCATGAAATCGATCCCCAATCGTGTGGTTTTTCCCATTTTCTAATGGTTTAACCATGTTCAACCCATCTTTTGGTAAATATGTCCCATCACCATCTATCATGAGAATTATTTCCGATTCAATCATCTGAAAGGCCTCCCTAACTGCATTTCCTTTCCCCTCTCCTGACTGGATTATTACCTTTGCCCCCCTTTCTTTTGCTTTCTCTCGCGTCCCATCTACCGAACCCCCGTCAATAACAAGTATGTTGGTAAACCCATTTTGATAAAAACCATCGATGACCATCTCAATTGTTTCTATCTCATTCAATGTGGGGATTAACACACATGTCTTTTCTTGGATTTCCATCTACAAACATTCATTTCGCAATCTGCAAAAACCTTCCCACATCTGCCGCAAAAATGTATTTAGTAGCAGTCCGCACCATCGCACCATTCTCTTCAAATCACCTCTGTGACAAAATCTAGAAAGATTTTATAAACGATTCCCCTACAGTATCCATGAACGTGCTGGTAACTCTAAGTTTGATATTCTTACTGGCCACTCTTTTTCCCTATCTATTCTATGTTTTACTTTATCTTCTAATTCAACCCAATCCCCCCTCTCTGAATACCCCAAAATCCTTGCCTTCTGTAAGTATCGTTCTGCCCACTTTCAATGAATCTTCCATCATAGAAAAGAAGCTCAATGATTTATTTTCTTTAGACTACCCTCTTGATAAACTAGAATTGGTTGTGATCGATTCCAGCACAGACGACACCCCCGCTATCATATCTTCTTTCTTTAGAGACATCAAAACAATCCAGTTGACTTTAATCCAAGAATCGGAGAGGAGAGGGCTTGCGGTTGCTCTAAATGAAGCATATTCTGCAGCCACTCACGATATTGTAATTAAAACCGACTGCGATTCTCTACTAGACCCTTCTTGTTTAAAAAAAGCAGTTTCCCATTTCTCCGATGAAACTGTAGGGGCAGTGACCGGAACAAATGCAGAAGTCATAGGGGGGAGCAAGGTCGAATCTGGTTACCGCAACGTACAATCTTACATACAACTCCTAGAATCTCATTTTGATTCGACCTTTATTTTCCACGGCCCATTCTCAGCTTTCCGTAAAAATTGCATAGTCCCTGTAACTGAAGATTCCTTAGCAGATGATACAGAACTTGCCCTGAATATCCGGAAACAAAATTTCAAAGCATTGTTTGACCCAAACATAAAATTTAAAGAAGCGGCACACTCTGC
Organism: Candidatus Hikarchaeum yamanae; assembly: GCF_009889665.1. Classification (NCBI taxonomy): domain Archaea; kingdom Methanobacteriati; phylum Methanobacteriota; class Candidatus Hikarchaeia; order Candidatus Hikarchaeales; family Candidatus Hikarchaeaceae; genus Candidatus Hikarchaeum; species Candidatus Hikarchaeum yamanae. Next base: position 37,373 of record NZ_WTZR01000007.1, read on the forward strand.
CTTTTGGAAACGGAGATTGCAAAAAGATCGCCGTGCAGTGGGTCTCGTAAAAGTTCTATTACAGAACAAAAATCTCCTCTATAATTATGGACTGTATGGTTCATTTGTGTTGCCATTCAATTGGTGGTTTTTAATACTATCTCCTTGGTTTGTCCTTTTGAGCCTATTATCTGCAATCATGGCCATTTTTTCATTTTCGCCTCCTATGGCTGTGATGGCACTATTAATCTTCTTGACCACTATGTGGCTTGGCCAAAAAGATTCACTTGGCCCTTTACAAATTTTTTATTCATTGTTTGACACACAAGTGTCCCTCCTACGTAGCCACTTACTACTTTTAAGCAAGAAGAATACCGATGGAATGTGGGACGTGGACTCAAACTTACGAGAGATGATGCAATGAAAATAATTCAAGTTTCACCTCGATTTCCCCCCAATATTGGGGGCGTCGAACACCACGTTGCATCTATCAGTGAGCGTATGGTGAATCTAGGACATGAAGTAACTATATTCACACTGGACAAACGCAAAAATACACCTGCAATCTCTCGCGAAAACGGGGTGGAAATTCGTAGATTTTCCTACTCCCATTTGCCCAAATTCCTCTATGCCATTCTCCAAACACCCAGTGATATCCTCCACGCCCACAATTACCATTCCCTCGTCCCCCTTCTCTCTGCCATCTCTAAGGGGGATAAACGCCTTTTTGTAACCTCTCATTACCATGGTGTAGGTTCTACAACATATACAAATATTTTACTCTCTCTTTACAAACCATTTGGATCCTGGTGTCTATCCCGAGCAAAATCTGTAATTGCAGTGAGTGATTGGGAGAAAAACCTTCTCTCAAACGAATTTAAAATCCAACCCACTTTAATTCCCAACGGAATAGATCCATCCCCCTTCCAACAACCACCATTTGAGCATGAGGGCCGTCCTTACATCCTGTGTGTTGGACGACTAGAACCTTACAAAGGATTTCAACATGTTATTCGAGCGATGCAATTCCTACCTGACCACGATCTCGTTATTGTTGGTTCTGGAAACTATATGTCTTCTCTCGTTGATATGGCAACCCGATCCGGTGTTCAAAACCAGGTCATTTTTATGAATAACCTTTCCATTTCCAAACTCGCACAAATGTATTCTGGTGCAACCGCCCACGTTGCACTTTCCACGCATGAATCATATGGCCTAACTATCGGGGAATCTCTATTATCTGGAACTCCGTGTCTTGTCAGAAAAAGTGGAGCTCTAGGCGATTGGGCTGGACATCAAGGCTGTCTCAGCACTGATGAAACAGAACCAAAAATACTATCAAACCTCATTCAAGAGTGTTTTTCACTCACTCCCTCTTACACACAACCAACGACGTGGGACGACGTAGCGAAATCCCTTCTCGATCTCTATTCCAATGAATAACTCACTTCTTGTACTACTTCTAATATTGATGCTTACTACAGCTGGGTGTTCTCAACCCATTTCTTCCTCTGAAATTTCAACTCCCTCACCCCAACTCCTCTCTGAAGATATTCTGCACCATGAAGAACCAACACCTCAAACTCTAGCCAAAAATAATGGAACCACACCCTCTCCTATTATGGAGTCATCTAGTAAACCATCTCCTCAACCACTCCCCTACCCACCTGAACCAACATTTTGCACTGCATTAGAAATTGAATACATCTCCGATTCTCCCTCTCCCTCAATAGATAAAAAAGTAGATGTCTTTGGCATTCCTGTACTTGCAACCAAAAGATTCACTGAGCCAAAAACAAAACACGTCGCAAATGTCCTTGCAAAATATATTGATAACGATGAGGACGGAACTCCTGACAATCCCACCGTGGCCAAAGTGATAGTGGAGAAAAATGTAGGAATGATCTTGACAGTAAATGACGATGAGTCCGAGCGCGTATTCGATCGATGGGATCATGACATTGGATATGGATCTCCTGATCAATTTCAAGAACAATTTCTAGATGAAACCAACCCTAGTCGGGCATTCGACGCGGCATTAGAAGAGACACTCCACGTTATCACTGATGCTGGGTATGATAATGCCTACCCCAACGTCTTTGGGGAACATTCTGGATCTACTCTAGCCAATTTAATGGACAATGCCAGAGGGGGGCATTTCGAAGAATCTTTAACCTATAATGAAGATTTACCTTGGCTTGGAAACAGTGCAGTTCCTTCAAGATACCCTGCAGGAGCTTGGTATACTTATGACGATGAAACATGCACTTACGAATGCATGATAACTGAGTACATCTACTGGGGTTTAACGTCCATTCTTGGGGCACAAGAAAATCGATCCGATGAAATCGAACACGAGTGGAAATTACACACAAAAGAGCTCGTTCAAGAACGTGACCCTGGGCTGTATAATTTACTAACCGATCCTCAATGGGGCCTTCCCACCGAACTACCCGATGGATCTTATTGCGAGTAGGTCCTATTTTATCCCAAATACCATCCGAAGAATTTTATTTCTTTTAGCAATCTCAAATACCAACCAACACCCTATGCCTGTTATTCCTGTGATGATTATAAATTTGAATACCCAATATAGTTCCACATCTTTTAGATAGTAAAGTGAAACAAGTGTGAAAGGAAGGTGGACGATGTAGAATGGATACACCCCTCGATTGAGATATGTGAGAAGTTTACTAGGCTTATTAAGATATTTTGCCCCCCATGAAAAACACACCATACACCACACCCACGCATTCAATGAATGAATGATACTAACAAGATGTCCCATCGGCACTTCCCAAAATCCAAAACCTGCTAACATCCAACCTCCTTCAAAAATATACCGTGAACGGATTGCCTCCCTTCCCCATATATCGCCGGAGCCCTCAATCCCCACTGTCACAAGAATAACAATATACGATAGCATAAGTGCACATCCTAGTACTATTGAACTCACTCGTATTTTTTCAAGAGATTCCCAGAATTGTTCTCTGGCTATTATGCACAAATATCCCGTAATATATAATATTAAGTACCAGAAAAATTCATACCCAAGTCCGACCTCTCCTGGTAAAACTGGTCTAATTACAAATTCAACAACTACCAATGGTAATGGTATTAATAGTAATAATCCAATTCCGTTTTGGATCTTGAAACACCATTTAAATAGGCCACCAATCCTACTCTTTGGATTCTTTCGAATACTAGCAAATATCGGTGCACAAACTAAAGAATATATGAACAGATTCACGAGAAACCACAGATGTTGTGGATGGGAAATAAAGCCTAATTTTCCAAACCACCCTTTGACATATTCTATGAATGATATTTCCATTCCCGAACTACTCAAAAATTGAACATATCTTGGAAAAATGAGAATAAATATCATTGCAAATACTAGTGGAATCAATAATCGAAACGAACGCTCATTTAAGAATTCCCCCGTCGTTCTATTCCCAAATGCAAAGCACGTCCCCATCCCTGCTATTAAAAATAACAATGGCAATCTCCACCCGTGAGTGAATAATATGAATAGGCTTAACCACGTACCACCCAGCTGATTGTTTCCGTACCCATACACTGCGATTCCCACTTCATCAAACCCAATAGCAATGTGGAATATGATCAACAACCCAAATACCAGAACTCTGAGCCAATCAAGATCATACCTTCGAACCTTATTCCCGGTTTCCGCCATACTCGATTGTATCGCCACGTTCTGAGAAAACGATATCGAAACCTCATTATTCCTTTAAGAATTACATTAGCCATGGAATTTGAAGATGAAATACAGATTCAACTACCGAGAGAAGAATTATGGGATCTAGTTTCTGATCCTGAAGCTCTAGCCTCATGCGTTCCTGGGGCAAAAGAAATAGAACAACTCTCCGAAACCAAGTATCGTGGAGTTATCGAACGGGGGATTGCGGGGGTTTCTATCAACCTCGTTGGTGAGGTCGAAATGACTGAACTAAACCCCCCTGAAAATCTAGTCGCATTAGTAGAGGGACAAGACCCTAAAACTAACAGTAGAATGGATGCAACCGCAGAGATGACCATGGAAGATAACGGAGATGGGTCCACAACTCTGACATACTATGTCGATGTCGAATTCACAGGTAGACTTGCAACCTTAGGTGCTCGAATTGTAAAACGGAAAATAAATTCAGATATCGGTCTATTCTTTGACAACATTCGAGATAGGGCAGAATCTTAATTTCTTTTTTTCTATTTTATTTTTATAATTGCCGAATTAAAAAGAGTCAACCCTTAGCATGGCTTAAAGACCCTTATAATGCCGCCCGAACCTTTCACTAGCCTTAGAGACCACATAGATGCAATCGAATCTGCAGGTCTGTTACAACACATCAACAACGCACACTGGGATTTAGAAATAGGTGCAATAACTGAACAGGTCGCCTTTTCTGGAAAACCCCGTGCTCTTCTTTTTGATTCAATCGTAGATTACAATCCTGGATTCAGGGTGGCTACCAATTTACATGTCTCACGTGACCTCCAAGCGCTAGCTTTGGGAATGCCCCTTGGAGTCAGCGGAGTCGACTTAGTCAAAGATTGGCGATCTCGGACTTCTAAATTAGAGCGTCTTCCTCCTCTTGAAGTCAATGATGGTCCCATACGTGAAAATGTTCTAACAGGGGACGATATTGATTTATTTTCATTTCCAGCTCCTCAATGGCGTGCTCCTGACGGTGGAAGGTATATCGGAACTGGTGATGTAACTTTCACAACTGATACAGAGGGCGGATGGGTGAATGCTGCCCCGTATAGAGCTCAACTTTTTGGTCCCAAAAGAATGACAATAGAAATTGCAGAAACTCACCATGGAAAACAACATCTCAAATCCTTCTGGGAAGCTGGAGAACATGCCCCCATTGTCATGGTCGCCGGACAAGATCCGTACACCTATGCAGGCGCATGTACCCCCCTTCCTGCAGGATATCCCGAATTGGAATATGCAGGGGGATTAATGGGAAAACCAATTGAAGTAATTACGCACAAAGAAACTGGACTTCCCATTCCTGCAACTGCAGAAATAGCTGTCATTGGATTTGTACCTCCTTTGGACGAAGATTCCGAAGATGAAGGTCCTTTTGGGGAATGTACCGGGTATTTCACACACGGTGGACTCCACCCTGTGGTAAATGTAACTGAAATATGGCACCGAAACAATCCAATTCTTCAGGGAAATCCAACCATGCATGGGTCCGCAATGCGACACGCACTAGGGGCTGAAATACTCACCAGTTCTCGAATGTGGGATGCAATTGAAAATGAAATTCCAAACATCCAAGGTGTGTATGCAATATACCAACAATGCCAACAAGGTGCCCATATCACTGCAGTATCTATTAAACAAACATACGATGGACACGCTAAACAAACTGCAACTTCAATTGCTGGTTCTTTGGCAAATGGAACTTTAAGTCGCGCAGTTATTGTCGTGGATGAGGATATTGATCCCTCCGATTGGGAGGACGTTCTATTCGCATTTTCCACTAGATGTGACCCTTATGAGGATATTGATATAGTCAGGGGGATGCCAAATTCACATCTCGACCCAAGAATACCTCCCGATCTCAAAAAGCAAGGTGTGAGGACCACTTCAACTATGTTAATCAACGCCTGCAAACCATACCATTGGAAGGATCAGTTCCCCCAAACAAACTCTGTAGATAATTCTTTAAAACAAGAAATGGTTGACAAGTTCAATTTGAACGATTGGTGATATTTTATCTTCATCTATCTTGTGAGATAACGTCCACAAGAACTGGTTTTCCAGTTTTCATTTCATCCCATGCCTTTTGAAGGGTGGGTTTTAGTTCCTCTGGATCCGTAACTGGCCCATATCCTGAAACTCCCATTGATTCGGCAAGTTTTGCAAAATCAGTTATTGGGTCGTCCAAACCAGTCCCAATAAGTGCCCTCTCCCTGCTCGAATCTCTCCCTCTTACTTCTGCCAATTTCATCCGATGATTTGTAGAGTTAAAGAGGGCATGATTGTTATGCACCACTGTGAATATGGGTATCTTATAGTGTCCTATTATCCACAGTGCACTTGGAAATTGCAGTAAGCTCCCATCTTGTTGAAGATTTATCGGCAATTTTCCACTATCAAGATAAGCTAGAGCCCCTCCTATTGCACCTCCAATTCCATACCCTACGCCCCCTCCACCCGAATCTCCTCCAAAGTATTGGTCAAATTCGTTGATCTCCCAGAGCTTATGCGGCCAACCACCATATGCCAATCTACCATTTACAAGTATCCAATCATCATCTCGTACCACTTCCCAGATTTCTTGTGCTAAACGTGAAGGTGCTATTGGCTTCTCATCCCATGTTTCTTTAATAGACAAACTCCATTCCTCTCTTTGTTTCGAATGAATTTTACCCATTTTTTGCGCCCGTTTCTGTATTTTTTCCTTGATACTTTTACTATCTCCAATCCGATCTACAATTGAATTTTTTAACGCAGGAATTGCCAATTCACTATCTGCTAGAATAGATACTTCAGTTTCTCTAATTGCATAATACTCTGGAATCAAACTAGATGATTCTAAATCATCAGTTCCAATTGTTATTATCTTATATTCTCCCTCAATTTGGTCTGTCATTGTATGGGTTATCCCAATCTCTTTCTTAGTACAATAGTCGACGTCCCACACATCAATAGCGAGGAGTACATCAGCATTTTTGTAAACATCAGTCCCTGATAGATCAAGAGGATGTGTATTTGGAAAATTATAACGGCGCATTCGCTTATCTACTACCGGAGCGCCTAGTGTTTCCGCTAGTTCTATGAGGGAATTAACTGCAGCTCTTGAGTCTCCCACCTGATCAACAAATATGACTGGTAATTCTGCATCCACCAAGATCTCTGCCGCCCTTTCTATTGCATCGGGATCTGCCCCCATTCGAGACGGCGCCATCAATTTGTCTAAATTTGGTATTTCTATGGGACTCTCTAGACTGCATTCTTGAACTTCATGATCTAATACTACATACACTGGCCCCTTTGGAGGTGTATTTGCGATCCTATATGCACGTGTTATTGAATCTGCAACACCATCTATGTGAACCGGTTGGTCATCCCATTTAGTATACCCTCGAACCAAATTTCCTTGCCATTGAGCAGTATGGATCCAATCTATCCACGGTCTTCGCTTCGATTTACGCATAGGACCTGTCCCCGAAAGGATTACAATTGGAACTCTATCTGCAAACGCATTATAAATCCCCATCGATCCATTTAATGTTCCCACTACATTGTGCAAAATACAAAGTGCGGGTTCACCTGTTGCTTTGGCATACCCATGAGCGATGGAAACTGACAGAGACTCATTTGGTGTGGTAATCACTTTCGGAATGTTATCATTATAGTTGACTATTGATTCTTCAACCCCTCTAAAAGAAGCTCCTGGATTAAATGTTACAAAATCAAATCCGTACGCTTTGACCAAATCGGCAATAAAATCAGATCCCCATTCTTGGTCTTTTACATCAACTTCTCTTATTTTTCTTTCCTTTCTATATCTCTTTTCGTTTCCCATATTGTGAAGCATCTGCTTCTTGAGTATTACTTTATCGATTGTCTACGTTCTATATTTTCTACTTCGCCAATCGAATACCATGGCGTAGCGTTTCGATTCCTTCTATGTATATTTCCACAATATCGCCATCAGAAACCAACCCTGGCTCTATCGGCGTCCCCGTTGTGAATATGTCTCCTGGTTCTAAAGTTATGTATTTGGTTATCTCTGCCAATATCTCCCCCATCGAAAATAATTGCCCTGAAAAATTTGTAGATCTTTCCACTTTCCCATTGATTCTAATCTCCATATCTGGACATTCTGGTACTAAATCCATAGAAGCCATCACTGGACCAATCGGCGTCGCCGTATCAAATCCACTTTTTCGAACCGCACCCGGATCGTCCTCTAATTCTTCTGCAATTGATATATCATCCACACAAGTGAAACCTGCTATATATTCTCTCTCTTCTCCCACCTTTACATTTCTACATTGTTTTCCTATTATAACTCCAATTTCTCCCTCATAAACTGCAGATAATCCCGCAGGAACCTCTGCAATTTTATTATGGCTCGTGATTGTGTTCGGAGTTTTAAAAAACAAACGTGGACGATTGGGAGTCTTCACACCCAATCGATCGATTAAATCTTGATAGTTAAAACCTGTGGCTATTATTTTACTAGGATTTGAAGGTGGAAGGATTTCTACCCCATCCGCATCGTACGATTTACCACAAAATTTGATTGTTCCATTCTCCCACGTTCCTTCTCTGGCATAACCACCATCATCTCTAAATCTTACAGATTTCATGATGTCATTTCACCATTATTCGTCTTAAATCTTGACTTATATGCCTCCATTTCTACTGGAGTTGATATTCGATACCTTTAATGGAGCAGACAGATCAATGTTATCAGATGTCAGCGATTAGCAAATCTATTGCAAACCTAAAGAAATCAGGTAATTCGAAAAATTTGTTATCACGATTCAACATGGAATGGCTTCCTGCGATCGTGACAATTCTGATTCTCATAATGTTCACTTCACTTGTTGTAGTGATGTTTTTTGGAAGTACGTACTTCGCCCCTACTAGGGATGAAGCAATTACTTTTAAAAAGATCATAGACATATTGTGGGGACTTGCGGGAGTCACTATATTTTACAATACCCTAGTCATTGGTATAGGCGCCGGAGCAATGGGGACCTTCATTGGAACCATATATGCGTGGATTCTCGTTCGAACCAACGCTCCTGGAAAGAAACTCCTCCGTATCTTGGCAATTATTCCGCTCACTATGCCTGCGCTCGTCAAATCCATAGGGTGGGTGGCAATTCTAAGTCCCTCTATTGGTATATTTAATGTCATGGGAGTGGAGCTCCTTGGAAGGACCACTCCAATTTTCGATCTCTATACTTTGGAAGGTTGTGTGTTCGTTATGGGGATCTCTTCCCTCTCACTCTCCTATCTTTTAATGGAACCTGCCATTCAATCTGTTTCTTCTAGCTTAGAAGAGGCAGCAAGATCAACTGGATCAAGTATTCTAACGACGTTTTTAACAGTCACTTTACCACTGTTAATCCCTGGTATGATGTCCGTTTTCTTACTTTCTTCCATCTACTCCTTTGGTAATTTTGAGTATCCTTTCGTATTCGGATCTTCAAAAGGTGGAATCGACACATTCGCTACTATTATCTTTAAAACAGTGTTCTTCAACATTTTCCCTAGATATGACCTAGCAACGATATACTCGATTGTATACGCTGGTATTGCTATCTTTATGATCTGGCTGTACCACCGTTTGACGAAGGATAGTTTCAGATTCCAAACCGTCACCGGAAAGTCCGAGCGTCATACAAAACATGACCTTGGAAAATTCCGATTCTTTGGAACTTTCATTTGTTTCTTCTTCGCATTCACTGCTTTCATTCTACCTTTGATCGGTGTACTTGCTCTTGCATTCGCACCAAACCTTGCAGAGTTGTTCGAACCTGATATGATGACGACTAGGAACTTCACCCAGTTCATTAACACTGCCGGCATTGCTGAAGCAACATGGAACACATTTTTAATTTCCTTTGCTGATGGAATTGGTGTCGTTCTTCTTGGTATTTTCATATCTTACACGGCACTTAAATCGGATATTATCATCCGAGGAAAAAAAGTGAACCAGGCTGCAGATTACATAGCTACAATTCCTCTTGGATTACCCCCAATTGTTTATGGTGTAGCTATTTTCTGGCTCATCCTAATTGGCCCATTCAAACACCTTTATGGTACTTTGTGGCCAATGATTCTTTCCCTGATTTTGCTCAAAATCCCCCATGGAACTCGAATGATATCTTCTGCGTTGATAACTATCTCAGATGAGTTAGAGGAAGCGTCTAGAATCAGTGGTGCATCTTGGTTTACCACATTCCGTGGCATAGTAACCCCTCTACTAAAAGGAGGTATCTTGAATGCATTTTTATTTGTGTTCATAGATGCTGTAAAAGAAGTCAGTGCAGTTGTACTTCTTATCACCGCGGGGAATTCCGTTTTAATGACTGTGTTATTGTTCCTATACAACAACGCACCTAGTGCATTACCGATGATTGCAGCAGGATCTTTGATCATCATGGCATTCCTATTACTTGTTGTCGCAGTTCAATCTAGGTTCACGTTCGACGCGTCTAACTAATCTCTTCTTTTTTTCTTCAGATCTTATATAGGAGGATCTTTATTTTCAGTTTCCCTTTTGTGTTATATGATTGAACAGATCAGCACGCAGAAAGGTGTGACACCTTCTGCTCCCATCTCTCAAGCCATAAGGGCCGGGAATTTTATTTTCATTTCAGGCCAAACTGGAAGGGATCCCAAAACCCGTGAAATAGTAAGTGAAGATGTCGGTGAACAAACTAGACAAATTTTTAAAAACGTTTCAAACGTTCTTAATGCCGCAGGATGCACCCTCAACGACGTAGTTCGAAATACTGTCTTTTTCACAGATCTACAAGACAAACCGTCTTTCGATGAAGCATACCGGGAAATTTTTTCTACACCTTATCCTGCCAGGAGCGCTGTTGGGATAAATGAAATAGCACCTGGTGCTAAAATTGAAATTGAAGTAATTGCTTTCAACCAACGGGTTTAATTTCTTCTAAATCTTAGCATCAAACCATTAATTCAGGCCCCCTCCTATGGATTTTTCAAAAAAATAATGTCTACAAAAACTGTTTCCTCCACTGATCTTAACAAACAAAAGAGATCTTCTCTAGAATCGGTCGGCCATAATGTCGTCAAAGTTGATATGGACGATAAAATAACTGGAAAAGCAAAATATGGATCTGATATTCAGCCCGATGGTATTCTCCATGCCGCTGTAGTCCGGTCCCGACATGCCCACGCAATTATTCAGTCGGTAGATATCTCTGCTGCAGAATCAATGGAAGGTGTAAGGGCAATAGTAACTCGAGATCAGCTATTGGGCCAATTTGACAATCGAGTCCGCTATTACGGAGATGTCATTGCAGCAGTAGCCGCAACCACCCACGAAGTGGCTATAAAAGCTGCAGAATCTATCACCTCCACTCTGGAGCCTCTCCCCTCTATTCATGATCCAAAAAGAGCAATTCAATCTGGGTCTCCTAAAGTCCACGACGTTAATAATCCCAATTTTGGTCAGCATGGCCGACATGAATTCGTAGTTGAAAACAGTGAGTATGTTCAAAACATAGATGACTATCACTACGTTTGTATCGGGGATGTAGAAGAAGGGTTCCTCGAAGCAGATTTCATTTTTGAACATGAATATATTTCTCCAAGAGTAAATCCTTGCAACCTAGATACACATTGCACCATTGCGGAATGGGATGGTGACACCGTCGTTTTCACAGAAACTCTTGGTGCTCCCAGTAGATCTCGAGACGAAATTGCAGATTTAATGGGCATCCCCCATGAACAGGTTCGAGTTGTAATGCCCCCTGTGATCAGTTCTAGCTTTGGAGCCCGATCCGTCCCCCAATTATCATTCGAACCCGTCGCAGCGACACTCTCCCGTGAAGCTGGTGGGGTCCCTGTAAAATTATGGTTCGACAGGGAAGAAGAGTTCACAGCAACTGACCATCGCCATCAAACTTTTTACAATATCAAAATGGGGATAACTTCCGAAGGCATCATCACTGCTGCTAAAATAGACCTAGTTGCCGATACTGGTGCATACCCAAATGGAGTTGGACACATAGTCTTGTCAAACGGTCTCAGTCGCCCCCTTGAAATCTACAAAATACCCCACTACGAATTTGAAGGGGTATCTGCTTTTACCAATAATCTCATAGCAGGAGAATTCCGCGGTATTGGCTCTACTCAATTAGGATATGCACTCGAATCTCACATGGATGAGATGGCACGCAGGGCAAACATAGACCCAATTGCCTTCCGCCTCCTCAACTTTGTTGAAGAGGGATATGCTCGCCCAAATACTGGAAGACCAATTGAAAGCTGTGGTTTGGTAGAGTGCGTAGAACGGGGATTGGAAACTTTCAAAAAAATCCAAAGCGGTCCTTCCGAAGATCCTGAAAAATTACGAGGATGGGGGATGGCAGCTGGAACTCATACCACTGGACTTGGGGCTGTGGATATGGATTCTTCTGAAGTTAAATTTATTCTCTCCCCCACTGGATCTCTCACAGTTGAAGTCGAGGTATTAGACCACGGGCAGGGAACTGATACTGTAATGACGCAGATAGCAAGTGAAGAAACTGGAATTGATATTTCTAATATTCTCGTACGTCACTATGCAGACACTGATTCTGCAGATGCATATCTAGGTTCTGTCGCATCCCGAAGTACCTATATTACTGGCTTAGCTGTTCAGGAGGCAGGGAGAAATTTACTTACAGCTATCGCGGACATTCTTCCTTCTCCCTATGACCCAAAACAGCATTCAGAAATTTCTATCGCTGACAGTTGTGTATCATTTGGATCTGATAACATTCCCCTTTCGGATCTCTTCGAAGAATCTTTAATTTCTACTGGATTCGCCGAATCGGAACTCAATCCACCTGCGTATGGGGCACATTTTGCCGAAGTCGAAGTTGATGCATTAACGGGACACGTAGACATACTCTCGTATGTAGCCGCCCAAGATGTTGGATTTGCGATTAACCCCAAAATGGTAGAAGGCCAATTAGAAGGTGCAATCTCCCAAGGAATTGAATTTGCCCTTCGATCTGAGGTTAAACTCGATCGTGGAATCCCTTTAAACCCAAACTTAGCCGATTATTCTGTCATTTCCCCTTGGGAAATGCCCAAAAATCTCATTTGTGAAATTGTCGAATCAAACGAAGAGTCCGGGCCATATGGGGCAAAAGGAATTGGGACTCCTGCGATGCCACCCATCGCACCCGCTATCATCAACGCCATTCGAGATGCAACCGGAATCAGATTCAGCAAAGCACCTGTTGAATCAGAACACATCGCAATGGCACTTCTAAAAAATAAAGGAGGTTCTCCATGAATTCTTCCTCTCCCCCTTCTTATCACCTACCTCTGGATCTGACCTCTGCACTAACTCTACTAGCCAAACATGGGGACTCTGCAAAAATAGTTGCAGGGGGGCAATCGATCATGTTACTCTTACGCCAGGGATTCTTATCCTCTGAAACATTTGTAGATATTAGCTGCATCTCTGAGCTTTCTACCATATCTACTACAGATGACGTAGTACATGTCGGAGCAGCAACTACCTATTCCTCACTTGAGACTTCTCCCGAGATTCAACATTATCCTGTATTAACCGATTCTCTACATGTTATTGCGGATCCTCAAATTAGAAATCTAGGAACAATAGGAGGTGCACTTGGACATGCAGACCCTTCTCTAGACATAGTTCCTCCTCTCCTTTGTCTAGATGCAAATGTAGTCCTGAAGTCTCTCAATGCAACCCGGTCGGTCCCCCTATCCGATTTCCATAAAGAGTATATGACGTCAGATTTGTCACACGACGAACTCATCCATTCGGTCACTTTTAACCAACCCGTTGGTCCTTATGGAGGGGCATATGAAAAAGTAGCAAATGTAGAAGGTGGTTGGCCAACTGTTGGCGTAGCCGCACAGGTCGTTCTCGATGATAATCTCGGTATTATTTCTGATGTTAGATTAGCTTTGGCAGCTGTTGGAGATACGGCGGTTCGATCACCCAGTGTAGAACAATCCCTAGTTGATTCTGATATCTCTATGGATTCTATCTCCGAAGCCTCTGAGGCAGTCTCTCAGGATATCGATCCACTTGATGATTTGTCTGGATCTGCGGAATATAAAACACATCTCGCAGGTGTTTTATGTCAACGGGTTTTGATTAAATCCATCAACCGTGCAGGAGGATCTCTATGAATATCGATTTTGAACTAAATGGAAAATCCGTTTCGGCAGAAGTTTCACCACACCAACCCCTTCGAGATATCCTTAGATCTCAATTTGATTTAACAGGCGTAAAAGTTGGTTGTCACTCTGGTCGGTGCGGTGTTTGTTCTGTTCTTCTTGATGGCAGCGCAGTGAAATCTTGCTTGCTCATGGCACCTAAAGTAAATGGACGTTCCATCGTCACAATTGAAGGACTAGCCAGTAATGGAGAACTCCACCCAGTGCAGCAAGCATTCAAAGATAATTTCGCTTTGCAATGTGGTTATTGCACGCCCGGGTTTATTATGGCAACTGTAGATTATCTCGATTCTTCCCCTTCCAACCCTCCTGTCCGGGACGAAATTAAAACCGCAATTAAAGGAAATGTTTGCCGATGCACCGGGTATGAAAAAATTATATCTGCTGTTTCTAGTGCAATCACTTCTTCTGATAATTAGCTATGGGGTCGGAGGGATTTGAACCCCCGATCGGCTGATATCTCCGGTACTACCTCAGTTCTCCAGAGGGTCGTCATCATAGAAAACGATCAATTTTCTACTCAGAATGTCCACTGGTTCTCGTCACTGGGTATTGTATTCCTCTGGAGTCAGCCGCCTTTCCGGGCTAGGCCACGACCCCTCGTGTTTTTTACTTTTCCCACTATATAAAAAATCACCTATGCCGTTTCACAGAGTTTATCTCTGTTCTTTATCACTTATTCACTATCATCATGCAGATTTATGACCTCACCCAACCCTGGGACGACAACTGTCCCTCTTGGCCTGGATATCCTAATGCAAAAACGTACTATATCAAACGACTCAAAGACCATAAGGTAAACGCGCAGATGTTAGAAATACCTAACCACTGTGGAACCCATCTTGATGGACAAAGACATTTTGTAACCAATGGAATCGCAATAGGAGATGAACCTCTAGATAAATTGGTAACTAAAGGAGTGATTGTTGATATATCCGACCGAGTTGAAGATTTTTCCGTATATACTAAAGACGATCTACTAGCACAGGACGTAGAGATAAAAAAAGGAGATGCACTAGTTGTACACACTGGTTATCATAAGTTCGCATATAACCAACCCGATGGAGATGAAGAACGATACTTCCTCAAACATCCTGGACCCGATTTAGAGTTTGCAGATTGGTGTCTCGAAATGGAATTCAAGTGGTTGGCAATTGATAATGGAAGTATGGACCACCCCATGAACGGGGCAATCAGAAAACACCGTCCCGATATCGCACGATTGGCAGAAAAGAAACTAGGTGATTTGGATGCCTTGTTTCCTGAAGAAACCTATCACATCATGCACAACAAACTATTCCCATCTGGCATGATCCACGCCGAAAATATAGGTGGGGATATTGAACAGTTATTGAACCAACGTGTTTTACTTGGATGTTTCCCATGGCGCATGATTGATGTAGAGTCTAGCCCCTGCAGAATTGTCGCTTGGCCTGGAATGGGGTAGTCGAGCTTTTCTACTCTGGATTCCATCCTACAAATTCGTCTTCTAATGGTACTTCCAGTCCAAATAATATCTCGGCGGTAGCCAAATAATGACTTGATAACATAGCAATCCCAACTATCTCTCTATCATCATAGTTCTCTCTCAATTTCTGGTGAATTTCACCTGTTACCTTTCCTTTAACAAACGCTTGTGCATATTCCAATGCCACACTAATTTTTTCATCTAGTAATTCCAACTTATTTTCTCCAATAATTCTCATTTCTTCAATACTCACCCCTGCCTTTTGACCAATATCATAATGTTGCTGCCACTCATATTCTGAATTCAGTTCCCGTGCTATTGCAAGTATTACCAATTCTCTATCCTTTGGCGACAATCCACATTCTTTCCATAGTGTAGTTCCATACAACATATATGATTTTAGAATTGGAGGATTGTTCCCCATTGCACGAAATATATTTCGTTCTCCCAATGCGTCTTTTCCCATTAGATACTGGTATTCTTCTGGTAAATCCTTTTGATTTTTAAGATCCACTCGTGCCATATTATCCACCTATTACTCCATCTTCTATTAACTTCTCTATCTTTCCTTCTTCCATCCCCACTATCTCCCGAAGCAATTCCACTGTATGCTCTCCTAGTCTGGGAGCGGGATTTTTATCAATCTCATCAACTCCAGAAAGTCGCATTGGCGTTCGAGCAAACGTATAGGTGCCGTAGTCTGGGTCAACTATGTCTACCAACATTTTTCTGGCCTCGACCTGTGGGTCTTCAAATATATCTGAAGCCCTCTGAACGGGACCTGCAGGAACTCCACTTTCATTCAACAAATTAACCACCGAATCTCGCTCTTTATCTGATAACCACGTTTCCATAGCTTCCCGAACTAGTGAGTCATTTTTGGCTCTTTGTGGGCCATTTATCGTCCTGTCATCCTCGATCAAATCTTCCCTTCCTATAACTTTGCATAATCTTCCCCATATGATATTGTCGGGAACATTCACTGCGACATACCCATCAGATGTTTGAAATGCTGCCCTTGGCCCTTGATGTCTTAACTTTCCTCTCGGTTGCATTTCCCCTGTGAATGAATGCAACATGACCATTCGCTCATTTAATGATAGCATGCAGTCATACATCGCAGTATCCACAAATTGTCCCTCTCCTGTTTTTTCTCGCATGAACAAAGCCAACATGATACTATATGCTGCTACCAAACCCGAATATAAATCTGCCAATCCATATACTGTCCACTGAGGGGCCCTATCTTCAAATCCCACCTGTGCCATTATTCCACTCATGGCTTCTACTACTATGTCAAACGTTGGTCGCTCTGTGTTAGGCCCCCTATATCCTTCTAATTGACCAAATCCTGATATGGCTGAATAAACCACAGCTGGATTAATTTGTTTGAGATCCTCATATCCTATCCCAAGACGATCCGTTGCCCCCGGTCGCATATTCTCTACTACCACGTCTGATTTCTCAACGAGACTTCTGTATATCTCCTTTCCTTCTTCGGCTCGAAGATCAATCACTATACTTTTCTTATTCCGATTATATGCCATGAACCCCCCGCCCATTGGATTCTCTTTTTCAGTATCCGGATATGGGGCTATTCCCCTTCTTGGATCTCCTTTCCCTGGCCTTTCAACTTTAATCACTTCTGCTCCCATATCTGCTAGCAGCATGGTGCAATATGGGGCACTCATGTATTGTCCTAAACTTATAACTCGGATATTTTCAAGTGGTTTCATTTTTTATCATCTCTTTATTGCCCATTTGATCTCATAGATTTCCATATATCTTCTGGTGTCATTGGGATAGTTCTAATCCTATTACCTATCGCGTCATGAATAGCATTTGCAATTGCTGGGGCAATTGCTACTATGGGAACTTCTCCGATACCTTTTGCCCCATATGGCCCATCCTTCACGGGCTCTTCTAACACTATTACTTCAATGTTCAGTGGATGTTCATGAATCGTTGGGATTTTATAATCCGAATAATTTGCATTGATGGTTCTTCCTGATTTTTCGTCGTAAATTACTTTTTCATACAGCGCTCCCGCAATCCCCATACTAATTGCCCCAATAATCTGTTCGTTTACCAGTTTTGGGTTAATCGCTTTTCCAACATCAAAAATAGCTATCATGTCTGAAATAACTACCTCCCCCGTCAATTCATTAATCATCAATTGTATCGCAATCGCCCCTTCAGAGTAGAACGAGTTCACACGACCTGGTTTACCGGGTTTAGGGTCTCCAGCCTCCATAACCCAGGTATCTTTTCCAATGATTTCTCCACCCCGTTTTAGGAAGTATCCAGATTCATAAATAGCTGCAGTGAACACGTCTGTTATTTCAATTCCTGCATCGGGATCTCCTTTCGGATGAACTCTACCGTGACTTGTATCTAGGTCTTCTGGTGGAACTTCAAGAATCTGCGAAGCGTGTTGGAACAAATCATTTTTTGCATCAGCACA
>NZ_WTZR01000008.1:0-52658 GCF_009889665.1 Candidatus Hikarchaeum yamanae
TGTGCTGATGCAAAAAATGATTTGTTCCAACACGCTTCGCAGATTCTTGAAGTTCCACCAGAAGACCTAGATACAAGCCACGGTAGAATATATCCGAAAGGAGATCCCGATGCAGGAATTGAAATAACAGACGTGTTCACTGCAGCCATTTACGAATCAGGATACTTCCTAAAACGGGGTGGAGAAATCATTGGAAAAGACACCTGGGTTATTGAAGCTGGAGATCCTCAACCCGGTAAACCAGGTCGTGTGAACTCATTCTATTCAGAAGGGGCAGTTAGTGCAAGTGTCCGTGTCAATCTCCACACTGGAGAGGTCAAAGTGGACCAAATAGTTGGGGTCTTCGATGTTGGAAAAGCTATCAACCCAAAACTAGTCGATGAACAAATTATTGGGGCAATTAGCATGGGACTCGCAGGAGTTTTATATGAAGGAATGGTTTACGACGAAAAATCAGGAAGAACCATCAATGCAAATTATTCCGATTATAAAATCCCAACGATTCATGAACACCCGGTGGTAGTTCCAATTTTCTTAGAAGAAGGCCATCCTCAAGGTCCATACGGGGCAAAAGGTATCGGAGAATCCCCCACAGTCGCTGTAATCCCTGCAGTCGCAAACGCGATTAGAGATGCAACAGGGCATCGATTTAAAGAGTTGCCTATAACTCCTGAAGATATCTATTTAAAAATCTCTGAGACTGAATAATTAATAAATTAAAAATTGCCTTTCTCGTAATTGTCTCCACTGACGAAGTTGACTAGCCCATCCGGTTTGTTATCCGGAATCCTTCTAGCCACTTCTTCTAATTCTGGTCCAGGTTCTCGATGCAATCTACAGGTAATACACCGAATTCCATTTACGCCACCCATCTTTATTTGCGATGTCTCCACTTCAATTACATCTACTCCTCTTTTTTCTAGTTCCTTATTAGTTTTCGGTGTTTCTACCCCTTGAATTAATTTACCAGGTTCTAGTAGCATACCATTGCATGGGAGCAAATGCTGTTCTTCTGGTGGAACTTCAATCATCTCAATACCATGATCTGCAAGCCACTTGTAAACTCCAAAGTCTAGTTGAGGTGGGTACACAACTGCAAGACCCACATCAACAATATTCAATACACCATCCATATGGAATGCACCACTCGATTGCATCGTGGCATGAATCGAAGAGCTACTTCCCATCACAATTTCTCTTAGGCCTGCCGCTTTGAATTGTGGTAGTGCCTGTTCCAATCCTTCACGATTACACGCCCTACCAAATCCTCCTACAACCACTCCTTCTGCAACCCATGGCCATGCGGGTTCTAATATCCCCTTACCTGTGATTTGCAACGAGATTGGGCACCCAATATCTGTGAAGAACTTTTGTGTATGCCGATTCAAACCCCTCAGGTATGCCCCTTGACCATATCTTCTAAGTATCACACCATTTCTCAACACTGTACCCAGAAGTGCTCCAACGAACATCTTTCTAAGCGGTCCGTATGCTCCCCATGGATCCTCATATTCCATAAATCTAACTTTCACCCCTTCTTCTTCCAACGTCCTTGCATAATCTTCCTGCTGCCCCCGCAAAGCTGGTAGATCTGCCTCTCCATATGTCATCATAAAATATTCTTGATTCCGTTTATCTAGGAATATCTCGTGGTTTTCATGATCAGTCGCCATGACTAGGGCGACTTCTTTCAATTGACCAATCCCTTGATCTCCCCATTTCCTACCCCAAATCTTCTCCATTTCGTCTAAATAATCTATATCGTGAATTACCGCCGGATCTGGTGGCATTCCTCCAACATAATCTGGAAAGTCCGACATTTTAAATTTTCTACCAGCAATAGTGTATTCTTTTTCATTTTTTTCACTCATGTTAGTCAATCTCACTATACCTGAAACCCCGCTATGTGTAAAACCTGTCTACTCCTGACGCTTATCTTTCCACGTGGCCTACTGATTTCCACGGTCTGTTTGCAAGTACTATTTTCTCCAAACCTGTTCTTTTAATAACGGCATCTGCCGCATCAGCAGCCTGTTCATACAAATCAGGATAATTCACTGAAATCCCATCCACTACTCTATCCTTCATGATCACCTTCCCATTACAAATAACTGTATCAACTTCAAATCCCTGGGCCTGATATACGATTGCAGAAACTACATTCCTAATTGGTTGGAAATGTGTATAATCTAGTCCTAAAAGAACTATGTCTGCTTTTTTTCCGGGTTCAATGGACCCCAAATTTTTTTCTTGTCCTATTGCCCGGGCCCCATCTATGGTTGCCATCTCGAGTGCCTTTTCCGGAGTCATGATAGTCGAATCCGAGTGAACTCCTTTATGGAGTGACGCAACATATCGCATATCGTTTATCATATTGACTGTATCGCTGCAACTCGCATTATCGGTTCCAATCCCCACTGTGACTCCATAATTGAGCATAGTTGGTATGGGTGCAGTGCCCGACCCCAACATCAAATTTGAAATGCAATTGTGCGCTACTCGCGCATCCGTTTGTTGCATCAGTCGTATATCCGATTCACTCAAGTGAACACAATGGCCAAATAAGGCCCTTTCCCCTAAGCATCCAATGACATTCATATATTCTGTCATTGAAAAATGCCCACCCCCCAATGCCAATTCCTCATGATACGTCTCTGAAACGTGGGTGGTTGTCATCACGTCATGTTCTTCTGCAATGGCATAACATGCTTGTAGCCCATCTGTAGTTGTACATCGTGGAGATAATGGACCCGGCC
Source organism: Candidatus Hikarchaeum yamanae (assembly GCF_009889665.1). NCBI lineage: Archaea > Methanobacteriati > Methanobacteriota > Candidatus Hikarchaeia > Candidatus Hikarchaeales > Candidatus Hikarchaeaceae > Candidatus Hikarchaeum > Candidatus Hikarchaeum yamanae. The sequence goes on from NZ_WTZR01000008.1 coordinate 2,757, forward strand.
AAATACTTTGTCTACCCTCTGCTGACCCGTTCCATTTCTTTATAAGATCTTCAATATTTTTAATAGACCCATCTGTATCATCTAGATCCGTGCTTGCACGTTTTACACCTGGGGCAGCATCTCGATATAATTTAACAAAGTCAGACAACGCAGATTCCATGTTTTCATCGATAAAAGATTGACAATATATGTTTCTCATTCCTGCCTGATCATACACTTCTAATTTTGATTTTACAATATCATCTGCATAACCCGATCCACCCCCTATCGCATTTTCCACAAATGTAGTTGTTCCCGATTCAATTGATTCTAAACAGTACAATGCAGAAGCAATTGCATGCTCCTCTGCGTTCATTTCTGCCCGGGCAGGTTTAGTCACATTAAATAACCAATCATAAAGAGCCCTATCTGTCTGTCCGCCCCCTCTTAAAAGAATATCTGCAACATGTGTGTGGGTATTTATCAATCCTGGTATTACTGCATGCTTTTCTGCACTAATAACCACGTCCGCATCGTGACTTGATTTAATATCCTCTGATTGGCCCACGTCAATGATCTGTTCACCTTCAATTGCAATTGCTCCATTTTCAATAACGGATCTGTCCGAATCCATCGTAATCACGACACCATCGGTAATCAATATATCTGCCATATTGAATTCCTGTTCCTCTTACAAAAAGATCTTTTCGCAAAACCGTCGTACCGCAAACGTCATTATAGTCAAAGAGGTAATTTACCGTGGAAAACACCAATCATGAGGGATTTTACCTATATTTGTCCAGAAACTATTGATGAAGTCTGTCAGTTGCTATCCGAGCAGGAAAATGCATTTCTAATTGCAGGTGGCCAGAGCCTTCTACCACTTTTGCGCCTTAGAGCAGCAGACCTTTCTTGTCTTATTGATATCAATGGACTAAAAAATGCCAATTACATAACCTTTGAAAACCAACAAGTAAAAGTTGGACCAACTGCGCGACACGCAGAAGTCGCCGAATCTGAAACTGTAAAGAATCATTGTCTCGTTCTATCTCAAGTAGCATCCCATATTGGAGATGTACAAGTTAGAAACCGGGGTACTATTTGTGGATCTGTTGCCAATGCAGATCCTGCAGGGGACCCTCCTGTCCTATCTGCTCTTCTAGATGTTGAAATCCAAGCTACATCTGTTCGCGGCGAAACCATTTATTCCGGAAGCGATTTCTTCCAGGGTTTTTACGCCACCAATCTAGAGGAAGATGAGTTCATAACCGAAGTTCGATTCCCCAAGATTTCTTCCCCGACGGGGGTGGGATATGAAAAATGGGAGCCGAGCGAAGGCGCCTACCCCGTAGCCACTGTTGGTGCACTAATAACCCTGGAAGGCGACCTCATCTCTCAAGCAAAAATAGTAACTGGTGCAATTGAACCCGGGCCAACCTTTTCTGAGGATGCAGCAAACATTCTCCTCGGACAAAAACCCACAACTGAACTCATCACAGAAGCTGCCATATCTATTGGCGAAAATTCAGACCCAATTGAAGACGCAGAAGGGTCTATTCTATTCAAACAAGAATTAATGAAAACTTTATCCAAACGTGCAATTACCACTGCGGTAGATTGTGCCCAAGGAGGTGCTTAAAAATGTCTAATGCAAACCAAGAACCACAATCAGAGTTAATAGTAACCATAACTGTAAATGGATCCAAAACGGGTGAAATCATCCCTGCAAGAACTCTATTATCAGAATATGTTCGAGAGCATCTATATCTTACTGGAACTCATCGCGGTTGTGAAACTGCAAAATGCGGTGCATGCACCGTTTTACTTGATGGAAAAGCAGTAAAATCTTGCAACGTACTAGCGGCGCAGGCTAATGGCAGAAACGTAACCACGGTTGAAGGTTTAGATGACCACGGAAAACTCAGCCCAGTCCAACAATCTTTCTGGGACAATCATGGTATGCAATGTGGTTACTGCACGCCAGGTTTCGTTATCGCCTCAACTGCATTACTAAATGAAAACCCTAACCCCACCATAGACGAAATCCGATTCGGTTTAGCTGGAAATATCTGTAGATGCACCGGATATACTAAAATTATAGAAAGTGTCCAGGACGCGGCACACCGAATAAACAAGGGATCCTGATGAGCAAAGCCCAACTCAAATCGCCCAAGCAAGTTGCTTCTACCAGCGCTGTAGTAGGTGCGCGAATTAATACCAAAATTGGAAGAAAACTTGTAACTGGTACTGGCAGATTTTTAGATGATATAGTACTTCCTGGAATGCTTCACGCACGGTTTGTTCGCAGTCCCCATGCCCATGCTAGAATTTTAAATATTGATACTTCTAAAGCCATGGATATTCCTGGTGTAGAACTAGTCTGGACTGCCGAGGATATTGATCCTTATGTACTCCCATTTAGCCATCCTGAAAACGCGAAACATCTAGGTTTTGTGGATGAAGAGGTACTTGCCTCCGATAGAGTTCGATATGTTGGGGATGAAGTAGCGATTGTGTTGGCAAAAGATAGAAACACCGCGATAGAAGCAGCAGACTCGGTCGAGATCGAATATGAAAAATTACCCGCTGTAATCGACGCGGAATCGGCCTTACTTGATAGTGCCACTATCATCCACCCGCACCTATCTTCCGACCCAAAAAATCCGATAAATGGAAATCTAATCTATGCTGGAAAAACCGTTGGAGGTGATACTAAAACTGCCCTCTCTAATGCAGACGTAGTTGTGGAAGCAACCTTTACAAATAATAAAACGAATCCGTCTCCTCTCGAACCTCATGGTTGTATAGCAGATTGGAATAATGGAAGTCAAAAACTAACCCTTTGGGCATCTACCCAGGTTCCCCACCGATTACCCGAACTTATAGCCACTGCAGTTGTGGACCTAGACCCCACGAATATAATCTGTAAAATCTCAGATGTTGGAGGGGGATTTGGAGCAAAAGTTGGTAGATATTCTCATCACGTTGCAACATGCGTTCTTTCTATGTACACTGGAAAACCTGTTAAAATGTTTTTAGATCGAATTGAAGAAATGCAAGCTGGACGTGGGCGTTACGACGAAACCATGAATGGAAGATTGGCCCTTTCAAAAGAAGGGAAAATGTTGGCGCTTGATATAGATATGCTCCAAAACACTGGAGCTTATGCAAACTATGGGGCTGTGATTGCCAAATCTTCAGCACTCACTTGTGGAGGCCCTTATCTCATACCCAACCAAGAAATTCGGTATAAATTAGTTTACACAAATATAATGCCTGGGACTGCAGTACGCGGATTTGGAAATCCCCAATTTATGTATGCAATTGAACAGCTCATAGACCTCGCTGCAGAGGAGCTAGGTATGGATGCATTTGATTTACGCCTACTTAATGTGCCCAAAATATCCGATCTCCCTTTGCGAACTGCAACACGATTAAAACTCCGGGATATGGATGTATATGGATGCCTCACTCAACTCCGAGAACGTATTGATTGGGATTCAAATCGCGGTGGCCATCGAACAAAAGATGGTAAACTCCGCGGAGTGGGAATGGGGACTGTTATGCAACGCAACGGGAACAAAAGTGCAAAAGGAGCAGATTACTCCGGAGCAATTGTTCGCATGGACCGTTTTGGATCTGTCACTGTTTTTTCAGGAACATCTAGTATTGGTACTGGGACCACCACTGGTATTGTTCAAATGGTATCTGACACTCTGGGCGTCTCCGTGGACCGTGTGGATATAGTCATTGGAGATACTGATATAACTCCCGAAGATATGGGGGTTTGGGGGGACCGTTCCTCTGTTTTCGCAGGAACTGCCGCAACCATGGCTGCACAAAACCTCAAAGCTAAAATCATTCGACTAGCTGCTCATCTGCTAAATATTTCTGAATCGAATGTAATCATCTCCAACGACCGAATCTTCGAATCCAATAAACCAGAAAATGGGATGTCAATTGAAGAGTTTGCAAATCTTGCTACATATGGTGACCAAACCAACCGCCCCTCCGATTTACAAGGTGGAGTTTCCCTTGTTGGCGAAGCACGATTTGAAACCCAAGAAGGTGAATTTATGGATGAATATGGTACTGGGAGTGTATCTCATGTTTATACCTTCTCTTCCGCAGCCGTTGTTGTAGATGTTGACCTATCCACTGGGGAAATCGATATAGTTGATATCGCAGTTGCAGAAGATGCCGGGACTATAATCAATCCAAAACTAGCCTCTGGACAAGTCCAAGGGGCCGTAATCCAAGCCCTTGGAGAGGTCCTTCTTGAGGGGTATCAGTATGAATCTGATGGCTCACTTGCAACTGGAACTTTACTTGACTATCATTTACCAACCGTTGCAGACATGCCTTTGCTACCTGAAGATTCAATTATCCACGTAGAAACTCCTGACCCAACCACTTCATTTGGACAAAAAGGATTGGGAGAATGCGCGACTGTAACTATCTTTCCTGCTGTAGCAAACGCCGTTGCAGATGCGACCGGAATTCGCTTCCCAACGCTACCTCTGTCCCCTTCTAGAGTCTTACCAGCTCTAGTTGAAGCAGGCCTGCGCGAATTATAATCTTTAACCAACTATCTTTAGTACTCGAATTCAATCATAGTCGAATCTTCTCTACAACGTTCTAGTGCATGTTTTGCTGCCATCCCCGCATCTTGGGCCAATCTCCCCCATCCAACCCCAACTTTTAGTTCTACACCCACTTCTTGCTGAACATGATTAATGGCTTTCTCATATTCTTTCTCTCCCAACTCCGAACATACTGTAATAACATTGTCACCCCCTACAAAAAATGACAAAGAGCTATATTCCTTGCGCATATATCGCATCAATTCCGCATACCCATGTTCTATTTCAATAAATGCATCAAATTCATTCAATTTATCAGTATACTTTCCAGTTGCATCATTCACGTCAAAGTGCGCTATTTGAAGATCTTTCTCTGTCCGTTTTTCTTCCTCTATAGGTTCTCCCTCTAAAATCTGCACACGGCTACTATCTTGGGCACTACCTGTCACTTGTAATTGAGAAGTTGCTTTCCCGAGGGCCTTTGCGGGATCTTTGTCACTCGCTATACTCAGACTAACTGTTACGGGATATCGATTCCCAATCGATTCTTGGATCAATGCGTGATATTCTCTATCGATTCCATTCGTTACGGCAATCATGTTGTCAAACCTTGAGAAAAAAACATATCCCTTTTTCATGCCAAACAATTGCGAAAAGTCTGCATATAATCTTGACTGAAGTGTCTGTAGATCCACTTCTCTTCTAGGTTTTGGAGTCACCGTCCACGGTCCATAATTATCTATCTGTATCAATGTCAATTGAGCATTTGTCACTATACTTTCTCATTGTGCGTGAGGTATATTATCGGCTTTGTTTTTAATCGATTCCTCTGAGTCCCTGTTTTATGGCCTCTCCATCCCTCCTCGGCACAGTAAACAAGGTTTAAATTAGCTCTTCACCAATAATCTACCATGGAATTTGAAGGAGATATCCTAGTCCCTGCAGAAAGACAATTTGTTTTCGACGAAATGCAAAAACCAGAAATGATTCAAAAAATCCTGCCCAATTGTGAATCTGTAGAAAAAGTAGAAGATAACAAGTATGTGGCAGTTTTAAATGAAAAAGTTTCCAAAATTTCAATGAAACTTGAAACCGAACTTGAGCTAGTCGAAATACGTGACCCCGACCTGGTCAAACTAACTATAACTGGTGAGGCTCCCGGTAGCAATACAAGTGTTCAAGGGACTGCAACATTCGAATTATCTGAAGAAGGACAAGAAACTAGAATTCAGTACACAATGGACGTCGAAGTAAGTGGAAAATTAGCTTCAATTGGATTCCGAATGATTAAACACGTAGCAAAAAAACGCATAGACGAGATTGGGACAAACCTCCAAACTGTGTTTCAATAATTCCCTCTATTTTTCCTCTTACGGCAAACTACTTTTTAAACTCCTGGTCATTTTCTCTAAATCCTCAATTGAGTTGAATCCAAAAAAATAATCAATATACGGAAGTGCAGTTTTCATCCCCCTGACCTCTGGCTCATAATTATCTGAACTTGCTGGTGGATTCAACCAAATCGAAATATTACTTTTTCTCTTTATTTCTGCCATTCGTTTAGACAAAACACCCAAATCTCCCGCATCCCATCCATCACTTACTATCACCACTGCAGTATCCCGATCAACTATAAACGGATCTTTCGAAATAATCTTGTCTATGCATTCTCCTATTCGTGTCCCAGATCCCCATTTTGTTCTGGCGCGCTCCATCTCCTCGACTGAGTTTTTGAGACTCGGTGTCTGAAAATATTCTGTCACTTCCGTTATATCTGTATCGAAAAAGAACACTCTGATTTCTGCATATTGGCGCACACATTCAAACACAAATTTAAACAAAAATTCTCGGTCTATATTCCTGATCATCGATCTACTCACATCAATAAACATCGACATTTTGACCAACGATTTGTCTTTATTTATTCTAGGGAGTCTGTCGGGGGGAAGTTCTTTAATAACTCCCATCGACCGCCTCAAATCGATCAAACCATTTTTATCTTGGATAGATTCATACCCTCTTATCGTTCCTATTTTGTCTCCCATTTCCCCTACACAAAATACTATTTGATCCGATCCAAAATCCCCAAATGAGCTCTCCATTACTTGGGCCTTTTCTTCTAGCCCTCCTTCAAAAAAAACACTATCTGTTTCATTTGTACCGATCTTATCTTGTTTACTTTCTTCCACTTCGGATGAAACAAGATTTTTATCTTGACTTTCTGAATTTTTACCTTTTTTATTTTCACCCAACATCGACGCTTCCAATGGCTTCCTAACCTCCACTTCCGATAGTTTTTCTTCCTTAGATCCTGCTCTACTCTCCACATCTTCTTTTACCCTGTCATCCCCATCTTCTAACCCGTCCCTCCACGTTTCTTCCCAATAGTAATTAAACAATTCATCAAATTGGATTTTTTCTTCTGGGTTGTCTATCAAACTAGTATATAATGCATAGTAAAATTGATCTTTATTAGTGGGATCTATCTCTCTCAATGCAGTTGCCGCAGAAATAGACTCATCAACCGAAATTCTCGTCCCTGATTCCCTCAAAGCCCGGCAAAATTGGACCAATGTCTCTGTATATGATTTCTTCTTATGGTCAATCTGTACCATATTATTTAGCCGTATACCCCCCGTCCACTACAATATCTGCACCCGTGATATACCTAGCCCTATCTGATGCAAGGAATAAAACCACTTCTGCCACATCATTTGGATTTCCAAAGTAGGGGAGTGGGGTTTCTAATTCCAACCTTTGTTTCACACCTTCATTCTCAAAAACTTTCTTTGTCCGATGGGTTTGGATTAAACCTGGACATACTGAATTAACTAGTATCGGAATCTCTGCATATTCTACCGCAAGCTGTTTTGAAAAATTGATCACTCCCCCTTTTGATGCACAGTAAGCAGGCCTATTCTTATAACCCACCAACCCCAATTGGGATGCTATATTGACAATCCGCGAATTTTCCGATTGTTTGAGATGTGGGATTGCACATTTAGCACACAAAAACATCCCTGTTAGGTTAGTCCGTATAACCCTCTCCCACTCGTCAGTGCTCATTTCTTCTATGGTGCCTGCAGATTGGTCTGCAGCAGCGTTGTTTACTAATATGTCTATCCCTCCAAATGATTCCACTGTCCTTCCCACCAATGCTTCAACTTGGCTATTTTTCGATATATCCACTTTTGTAAAAATGGCTTCCCCTCCACTTTCTGTAATGATCTCTTCTGTTGTTTTCCCACCTTCTCTCGGTAGCTCTTGTAGGTCTCCAATAGAAACTTTTGCACCGTAGGTCGCTAGCTTTAATGCTATACTCCTGCCTATCCCCGAAGCCCCCCCTGTCACAATTGCTATTCTACCCTCCAAATCCCTCATGTCCCCGACCCTTTATTGATATTTTCCAATATCCGATCGACAGTCTCGCCTTTTAATAATTCTAAATCCTCTGGTTCTTTCACAATAGTAGACAAAGACCGTTTCACAATATCTGGTGTTATGATTTCTACTTCTAGTTCTGCAAGGGCCATGGCCCAATCTAGCGTCTCTGATATTCCTGGAATCCTCATAAGATTTTCTTGGTATCTAATAGTCTGCATGAATTCCACTAGTTGGGTCGTAATATGTTCATCTAAACTTGGAACTTTCATCCGAACAATTTTCAATTCACGGTCCATTTCTGGAGGCTCTAAATATAGATATAGACATCTCCTCTTCAGTGCATCACTAATTTTACGCGTCCTATTGGATGTTATTATAATTATTGGTGGGTCGTCCGATTTTATTGTTCCCAACTCTGGGATGGTAAGTTGATTCTCATCTAACACTTCTAACAGAAATGCTTCTATTTCTTCCCCTGCTCTATCTAGCTCATCTATTAATAATATTGATCTATCCGAATTCCGTAGTGCTTGAAGTACCGGGCGCTCAAGTAAGTATTCTTCTTCAAAAATAGACTTTTCTATATTTTCTGTTGATTCTTGTTCTCCTAGTTCCCCTTCTATCCGAATTCTAAGAAATTGTCTCATGTGGTCCCATTCGTAGCTTGTGTTCTCAATCCCCAAACCCCGATAACATTGTAGACGAACCAAATCTCCTTCTGTAACATCTGATAATGCCTTTGCTAGTGATGTTTTCCCACACCCAGGTTGGCCTTCTATCAGTAATGGCCTAGCCAGTTTGGAGGCCAATAACAAAGCCGTTGAAATTCCTATATTTGAGATATACCCTGCTTTCTGCAATAGTTCTGTAATTTCATCAGGCGTTTCAGCATTTATTTTCATATGTTCTCTACTATACTAATTGATCGGGATGTAGATATGACATTTCCGCTCGATATGCTGTTTCTGCATCAGATCTGGCATCTCCAATAAATATCGAATTTCCCTTAGAAGTTCCCATATGCTCTAGACACCTATACAATGGCTCTGGATCTGGCTTGGTTATTGCACTATCTCTTCCAATTATACATTCTATTTTGTCCATAACTCCTAACCCCTCTAGGGCGATTTTAGCCGCCTTTGGGGAATTAATCGTGCAAACTGAAATGGGAATTGATAGTTTGTCTAAGAATTCAATCAATTTTAAAGGACTTGCTTTTTTTGCCCCTTCAATCTCATATTTTGTTAATATGTCATCTACACCTCCAAACAATCCATTTTCCTCTGCAATTTGAAACACATCTTCATGCCTATACTCTGTTATGTCCCCCTCTACGTACTCTTGCATCAGTACCTTCAATTCCTCATAAGAACCTTCCCAATCTACATCTAGATGGACTAAAGTTTGATCCAAATCAAAAATAACCGATTCAAATAAATTTATGTTTTCGTGTTTTACGATTGATCCATTCGGTTTCCATACCTCCTCCCTTGGAGAAAATACCACTTCATCCTCTTCCTTTAAATCAAATAATTTTCTCAATTTTACAGGGGCAATTACTTCGGTTATTTCCTCTGGATACCCTTCTATAAGGGGGACTGTCGTACCTGCAACAATCCCATTAATTCTACATAGGTGAACTACTACCCCTTTGCATTCTCCACCTCCCAATTCTTCTATATTTTCTGACTGCAATCCTCTAGTATCTACATTCCTCAGATTTAATGTCCCATGAAATGGAATGAAGCCCACAACTGGTTCTAATTCCCCTTTTGATTCCTCGATGAAATATGCCCCCTTCCCTTGCCCTTCAACCACGGCGCAGAACATTTGGTTATACACAACTATTTGTTTGGTTTCCCCTCTAGGGCTTCCACCAGTATTTTCCCTTCTACAAACAATAATCCGTTCTTTTCGGCATACTCTTGCATCTCCTCTTTCGAACTGGCCTTTCCACTTACATCATCTAACATCTCACACACCACAACTGCGGGTTCCATTCCTGCTGCCTTTGAAAGTGCTATTCCCAATTCTGTGTGCCCTCTCCTTTCTTTCAAAGAAGGTGCAGATCTTAGAATCTGGACATGCCCCGGGCTCCTAAACTCCTTAACAAATTGTTCTGCAGTATATTCTCCACTCTCTGCAGCATATGCAACCTCAGCGAGCCTCTTGATCGTCGTTTCCCTATCAATATCTGTTATTCCCGTGTATGTGTCACGATGATTCACCGGAAGTGAAAAAGCCGATCTAGTGTCATATTTCAAATCACTATTCTCTGTTAATGGGTGATCTATCATGTCACTGAGGAATGGCAGTCCCAACAATTCCGACGCTTCATCTGAAATTGCAACACATATCAATCCACCCGCTTCGTTTCTAAACCTAGCAATTAGTGTATGGGTTATTTTTGAAGCAGCAATAACTAAGTCTGTTTCATTCTCTCTATCCTCAAAATCATGTATCAAGATTGGCTCCCCATCTGTCAGAGCAACGATTGCCCTCTCTACTATATCGTCATTCTTTTTATCCATTGTTTACTCTCTATTAAATATGATTCACACAGCGTTATTACTTAAGTGGTTTTACATTCTTTATAGTAATCGCACATTTCGCCACAACTAGGCCACCAGACATTTTCTTTATTTTTTATTTCCTTTATAATTCCTTCAAAATATTTCGAACGAAATGCCTGTCCGGTTATATGTGGGTGGATGGCAATCGGCATCAATCTGTTTCCTTCTTCAGACAAAACTTCAAACTGATCCATGACCGTTTTCTGAAATTGCCCCCCTGTTAAATTCTTTTTTGTAAAAAGGGAAACATCATTTATTTCACCTGAATATGGCATCGATAAAATCTTCCCCGAATCTGTCTCAAAAAAGTAGGGATGGTCATCATTACACCAATCACACACGTAGTCAAATTCCTCTTGTATCAGCGTATTTATTGTACTAAAATTCTCTGATAACCCTGGACCTAACCATCCTCTTGGAACTTCGCCCGTCGATTCTTCTATCCGATCTTTGCAACTTTTTATCACCAAACGTTCTTCTTCTGGACTTAGCCCCTTTAATCTCTGTGAGTTTGTTATACCATGGCCTATGATCTCAACTTCTCTCTCCACAAGTGCTTCAACTATTTCTGGCATGTGGTCACATATAGCCGAATTAAGTGCCACCATTGGTTTAACGCCATATTTATCTAGTATCTTCAATATTCTCCAAATGCCTACTCTCGAACCATATTCTCTCCAACTATATGTCATTACATTTGGAACACTCTTGTCTCCATCTGCAGGATATGGAATCTCATATTCAAAATATTCCATATTTATGACTACCCAGACTGCTATATCTTGGTCCCCTGGCAACTCAAATTCACTTCTGGTAATCGGTCGGTAATTATAGCTTCGAGTTTCCTTACTCATTGTACTCACCATCCCATTCGCTTTCCTCACACTTAAGGCCGTACTAACCTAAATTTAATCAATGGTTAACTTTGGAATCAATGTTAATAACCGTGAACCCCTTATCACAAAAAAATATTCTATACCTGATATGTTTCACATGGGGGCAGAAGCAGAAAATCTAGGCTTTGATTCCGTTTGGGTTGGAGACAGCCTATTGGAAAAACCACGTTTAGATCCAATTGCAACTCTTGCTGTACTCGCAGACAGAACTAAAAAAGTGAAATTGGGAACTGCATGCATGGTCACTCCTCTTCGGAATCCTATACAATTCGGTCAGGCGTGGGCAACTCTCGATATGTTTTCTGAAGGAAGAATGATATTGGGGGCATGTATGGCCGCTGCAGACGACGATCGTGGAAAACTCCAGTACGAAGTCGTTGGGCTCGACCCTAGAAAACGATCTGCCATTTTCAATGAGCACATCGAGGTGATGAAAATGTTATGGAAAGACGGAGTGGTCAATTATTCTGGAGATCATTTCAACTTCGAAAATGTAACCTTCGAAACAGGAAATGAAGAAGTTCCTTATACACCCGTTCAAGAAAACCCTCCCATCTGGGTCATCAGTAACCCTAGTGCACGCGGAAACAAAGCAGTTTACAGCCCTGCAATCCAGCGAATAGTCGAAGTCGGAGACGGTTGGATGACTTGTTGCAGGGCGGCACAACCTCAGGAGTACGCAGCCCAATGCGAAGCCATAGATCTTCACGCAAGAGAGCAGGGCCGCGATCCCAAAACTATCCATAAATCTTATCAAGTTACGCTCCACATTTCTGATTCAAAAGAAAAAGCGATAAAAGATATGGAAGAATACGTCGGGAGCTATTACCCAACGCAGTATTATAATTTGAATGAATGGGGCCCTATCGGAAGCGCCGAAGATGTAATTGAGTGGATTGAAACTTTCGCAGATATCGGCTGTGAAACATTTATCATGCGATTCGGGTCTTTCGACCAACTAGGGCAAATGCAGCGATTTGCAGACGAAGTTCTACCTGCATTTCAATAGCTTCACACCGATTTTCCAATTCCCAGTACATACCCATCTGGATCTTCTAATAAAAAGTGGTTTCTTCCCCACATAACTTTTGGTTCTGTTAATATTTCTACACCCATACTAACAGCATTTTCGTATATTTTTTCAACATCATCTACATTTAATTCTAGAACCAATCCGTTTCCTCTTTTCCCAGTTGGTTTCCTCAAATTATACTGTGCAAAAACCTCTTCTTCAAAATCTTCTTCTAATACTATCGAACATCCTCCTGCTCCCAATTCAACTCTGCTACCTGGTTTTTCTATCCGTTTGAATCCTAACACATTTTCATAAAACTCCCTTGATCTTTCAATATTTTCTACTATCAACGTAACTTCGTGGACTTCACTCATGTATTTCCCATCGTTTGCCACGTTCTTGGCTCTTACCGATCTATTTCCTGTGAAAAGTGTCCTTTTTATCTTTCAGTCTCTTTGTTCTATCACCAATGTCTTGCAAGTGCGTGAAAGTACTTCCTGTGGATGGTGAATCCACCCGAGTCACTTTAGATTCTCTTGAAATTCTTAACCATGAGTACAAAATACTCTCTCACGAAGGGTACCTATACATTCCAATCACTGAAGATGGAACTCCCCCTTCTAACATGGACGTTGTTTATATGGACCTTTTGCCTAATAAAAATAGACTTCTCCCCTCCGACCTCTTGCCCTTTAAAATAACTTACGAACGACTTGGGGACATCATTTTATTGGATGAACCCGACGCACACCAAGCAACAGCTGCTACCATTGCTTTATTGGCTTCTGATATTCAGTTTAAAACTATTCTTAACAAGGCCTCAGAAATCCAAGGTGACACGCGGGTTAGAAAGTGGTCTCTCCTATCTGGAAATTCTACCGAAACCGTTCATAAAGAATATGGATTTGAATTCCTTGTAGATATATCCAAAGTATATTTTTCACCCCGTCTTGTCACTGAACGCCAAAGAGTAACTGGCCAAGTATGTTCTGGAGAACGGGTCTTTGACATGTTTTCTGGAATCGGGCCATTTACAGTTCCCATAGCTAGTAAAGGGGCAACAGTCACGGCAACTGACATAAATGATGATGCGATCGAGTATCTCCGGAAAAATATCTCTAGAAATAGCGTAGAAACAAACGTAACTGCACATATTGGTGATGTTAGAAACATCGCCGATGACTACTCCCATTGGGCCGATCGAATTATTATGAATCTTCCCCATTCCGCAAATGATTTTTTAGATGTCGCATTTAATATCGCAGGAAAAAAATGCATCCTGCATTATTATTCCATTTCCGAACTTGATGATCCCTTTACTGCAGATATATCTGTCCTTCAAAATGTGAGTCAAGAACACGAAGTCACCATCTTGAATGAAACAATAATTCGTTCTTACTCCCCTAGCCAAGTGCATATCTGTATCGACGCACTCCTCACTCGATAGTAGTGGAATGATTTATGCCCGTTTGCATCCTCAACACTTGTGTTATGCTTAATGTGCTCATAAAATGGAGCAAGAAGATGTGCGAAAAAACGAAGGAAATCTTTGGAATTTCGGACTATCAACTCCTTTGGGTGGCATGGCTCAAAGGCATCGTCTTTGGAGCCGCTCTTGTATATATCGCACTTATATACTTTTAACAAATTCACGTGCCTGTGTAACTCAGTTGGTAGAGTGATTCCTTCGTAAGGAATATGTCGGGAGTTCGATCCTCTCCTCAGGCTTCTAAAATGGATATTTTTTGGGGGATAATTTTTGCATTATGCGGGGCAGTATCTATTGCTTCAATGGCCATTTTTGTCAGAATTTCAACTATAAATGGTGGTAAAGCGTTTTATGCAGTTATTGTGAGCTTGATTATGAATCTGATTCTAGTAGTCCCAGTTGTGGCCGTGGTTTATTTTCCCGACTATGGAATAACTCTAAAATCAGCTATTGCTTTCGCAGGCGCCGGATTGGCGGGGACTTTGATAGGGCGTGTTGCTTATTTTGAAGGTATAAAAAGAGCAGGCGCTAGTCGATCAGATGCAATTAAAGCAACTACACCGATAATTGCTACAATTCTTGCGATAGTATTGATAGGAGAATCTCCCAGTCTGATTCATATTCTCGGAATAATTGCCATCGTAGTTGGAGTTTGGATAATCTCATTGGACTTGACACCGGACAAAACCATTGAAGGAATTACAAGTAGAAGGGCGGATGTACTATATCCGATAGCTGCTGCAATATTTTTTGGCTTTGAGCCCGTACTTGCAAGAATTGGTGTATTGGAAGGTACACCTGGACATGTGGGGTTGGGTATAAAACTGATAGTTCCTGGAATTGGTTTTTTAGCATATTTTATAGTAAAGGGAGATATGCCAAATATTGGGAAAATTTTTGAAAATAAAATTACTGCTAAATGGTATATTTTAGCTGGGCTGGCTAGTACCTCTATGCTGATATTTTTATATACTGCTATAGAAATAGCCCCCGTGGTTTTTGTAGTCCCGTTCCTTCAAACTAGCCCTTTATTTGTTGTTGTTTTTTCATACATATGGCTTCAAGATATAGAGCATATTTCGTGGAGATTGGTTATGGGAATTTTGATCATGACTTGTGCCACTATCATAATAACTACTGTGGCATGATGGATTATAATCGTTCTATGTTAGTTGCCCGGGGGCCCTTTGGGGCTTGTTCGGTGTTAAACTCAATTTATAAATGTTCTCTCCATTTTCAGCCCCTATCCTATTATTTCTTCCACTTCTGCTCCAATTTTGATCGCCCCCCCTTCCAGTATGTCTGCTCTAAGGCCTCCTCTATTTTCTAATGCCTCCATAACACCCTTTGTAGTAAGAGCCTCCATGTGGCGACAAGGGGTACAAAGACAGATTCCTTTACAAACCACTTCCCCAATCCTGAATTTTTTTCCAACAAGGTCGTTCAAAGCCACGCCCCTTGTAGTTATATTCCGCCTATGTGTTCCTGGTTCAATCTCAATTTGATACTCATTAAGTACTCCCTCCACCGCTTCTGCTTCTATCAACGTCAGATCCCTCCCATTAGTATCTGACCCTTCTGCATATCTATTACTCTTAGAAAATGTACCTTTCCCTTCATAATATCGATCACCTTCGATTCCCCTCCCTGCTATGACTACAATCTCTTCTCTTGAAGTGACCTTTTCTGCTCCCTGACTAGCTGTGTGAATTAACTCCACCGTCCCTTTAATCATTTTCCTAACACCGTAGAGTGGAGTCCTCTCTACTTATAATGTCGTGTCTTCTTCAATTTCTGTTTCATAAACAACCTCCCTAAGTTCTGAGAGAAGTTGTGGATGGTACATTTCCAATAACGACACATCCACTCTTAATTCCTCCAATCTATCCCGAACTCTAGAAATGGCCTGATATCTTTTGTTCTCACTGACTCTGATTTCTCTGCTAATATATTTCCTTTCAGTTTCAGTTATTATTGCCCGTGTACGCGCCATTTCCTCACAATCCTCCTCCCCCGCGAGCTTTATTAGGTATGCATATATTTAAACATTTGCAAATATAGCTACGTATGCTTATACGCTAATATATGCATATATGTAAACTAACTACTAACTACTAACTCCATTTTTTACCAATTAAGTTTATAATAATGTCTCAACTAGAGCATTTATCCCGTCACTAATCTCTACTTTGTAGGGTTCGTGATTCTCAATTTTCTTACAAGATTTTGGAAGTGAAAAAATAGATTCTATCGCATTTTCCTGTATTGCTTTTAATTTAGGAAGTTCGTACACAAGCTTTCCATTATTGTATATGTCAACTAGCTGTTCTTGCCCTTCTAGTTCCTCTCCTTTCAGCGCAAGAACATCTTTCTGATACTTTCCATTTTTAACAATCCTGAGTATGCTCTTTTCCCCTGGATATGTTCGTTTCCCGTCTGAAAATTTCATACTTGGTGTCTTTTTTCCATTTTCTTCTGTCTGCACTAGTTTGTACACTATCTCTGCAACAGGGATCTCTCGACTAGTTACTAAATTTCCACCCACTCCAAATCCCGTTGCAATCCCTCCGTCTTGTAAAAATTGATCAATCTTGTACTCGTCTAATCCCGATGTGATGTATATCCCCAATTCTCCTGTTATGTCCTTCACCTGTTTAGATAGTGATACCAGATCTCCCGAATCTAATCGGACGCCTTTTATGTTAACTCCCTTAGATTGTACAATTTCCTTTACCCTTTCTGCACCTGTTATCGTATCATATGTGTCAATAAGTAGAATCGATTCTTCACCGTATGTTTCTATAAATGACTCAAATGCCCCTTCTTCAGTTTCGTAGCTCTGCATCCATGAATGAGCCATAGTCCCCATCACTGGAATTCCGTACATGACTCCTGCAGCTAAATTAGATGTACCTTCAAACCCACCTATGTATGCTGCCCTTGAAGCTTTGATCCCCGCTTCAACACCGTGTGCCCTTCTAGCCCCAAATTCTATAAGTGATTGCCCCTGCCCATATCTTTGCACTGTATCATATATTCTTGCAGCCTTTGTAGCAATCAAACTTTGAAACCCAATCTGATTAATCAATACAGTTTCTAGAATCTGGGCTTCCACTATTGGAGCGGTTATCTCAACTATGGGCTCATGTTGGAACACGACCGAACCCTCTGGCACTGCTCTCATGTCTCCTGTAAATCTAAAATCCGCCAAATATTCACAAAGACTTTTTTTGAACCCCATTCCCTGTAAGAACTCCAACGCCCCTTCTTCAAATGAAATAGATTCAACATAGTCAACAACATCTTCCAATCCTGCCACTATGACGTATCCTCGATTCTCTGGCATTTCTCTAAAACTCAGATCAAACGAAGAGGTGATATTGTGACCCCGCTCCAAATGCCCTTGGGCCATCGTCAATTCATATAGATCTATGAACAATGGCATTTCCGCCTTTGTCAACTCTCCAAATTTTTTCTTTTCTGATGTCATTTGTGACGACCTTTCCATTCGAATATAGACGAGCATGAAGGGATTTGAACCCCCGACATCTTGGTCCGAAGCCAAGCACTCTATCCAAGCTGAGTTACATGCCCTAAATTGTCAATTATTGAGGCAACCGTTTAACCCCGGCGATACTGCATCATCGCAGGATTTTAACCTTTTCATGGTTATGGTCCATTCAAATGAGTTCTGTCATTGGGGAATATCTGCGCCTTTCACGTCCATTAAATGCATTTGCAGCTGGATTGTTGACCCTTCTTGGCTCCTTGATGACACTAAGTTTTCACGGTGGTTGGGAACTTGTTTTTATTATATCCCCTCTCCTTGCCACCATCTTGGCAACTGCCGCAGGAAATTCTCTAAATGATTATTTTGACAGTGATATCGATCAAATAAACTCTCCCTCTAGGCCCATCCCCCTTGGTATAATCTCTAAAAACGGCGCTTTAAAATTCAGCATATTTCTATTTCTCATAGCAACACTGATTTGCTTGACACTTCCACTCTTTGCAATTTTCATAGCAATCTTCAATTTTGTTTTACTAATTTTGTATACTCCTTTATTCAAGGGAATGCCCCTTGTAGGGAACTTTGTAGTCTCTTATCTTGGAGGGAGTACCATTCTTTTTGGATCTGCTTCACTTATCGGAGTGGAAGCTCTTCAGTATCAAACATTATTAGTCCTTTTTTCTCTCATCGTACTTTCCACATTTTCACGAGAAATAATCAAAGACATTGAAGATATGGAAGGCGATAAAATCAAAACTCTCAAAACACTCCCCCTAACAATTGGGATTAAGCCTTCTCTTGCAATCTCTACAATATCTCTTTTGATGGCCATTCTAATCAGCCCCTTGCCCTTTTTGAATGGAATTTTTGGCCTATTTTATTTATTTGCAATAATCGTCGCAGATTCCCTGATGGCATTTGCCATTTTCATCTCTTTTACAAACCCTTCCAAAGGCCAACTTTATTTAAAATATGGTATGTTTTTAGCTATATTTTCACTCATCATCAGCGGGGTGCTCTAGATGAATTTGCCCAGTGATGACCTACTCCATGATATCTTTGGATTAGATACAATTGCGGTGATAGGATGTTCTACTAATCCTGCAAAAGCTGCCCATAATATACCAAAATACATGCATGAACATGGTTATACTGTTATCCCTATAAATCCTCATACTACTGAGAATATTTTTGACCAGGTTACGTATGACACCATCGCCGAAGTCCCTGTTAAAATAGATATGGTGAACATTTTCCGTCCCTCTTCAGAAATACCAGATGTAGTTGATGCAATCCTCAATAGGGATGATTCTAATATCCTTTGGATGCAATTAGGAATAAGCCACCCAGAAGCTGCAAAATTAGCAGAATCTCAGGGCAGAATTGTGATCCAAGATGAGTGCTTAATGGTAGAACATCGCCGGATTATGGGGCTCTAAAGTTCCTGCCGAAAGGCACTTACCCTGTCCTTTATTACTAAAACAAGCGGATAGGTTGGGCGGTTAGGCCCCGCTTCATGCTCGCAATATGGTCTTAAGCGAGAATCGAAACCAAGGTGCGTCTGTTCCAAATTGGTTCAGGTCCCTGGACCCAACTGAGAAGCCTTGTCCATTGGGGGCAGAGGTCTCTAGTAAATGCATGAAGGTGCGTTTATATGGAGTTAATCGACAACAACTCGTCAGGCACGGAAGTGAACAGCGAATTGTCGGACATCTGTCGCTCAATGGGGTGCGGGGTGGAGAAGGCGATAGGATAAACCCGTTCTGAGAAGTCGGGCAAACCTTATTTCCGCTTCATTTATTCCATTTTAGCGAACGAATATAGCAGTATTCCCTATCGTTTCGTACATTTTTGCCCCCGACCTTTCTGCCAAAATAGATGCTAATTCCTCCGTCGATTTTTCTCCTCTTGAAGACTGTAATAATTTGACTTTAACAGCCTTTCTCTCTCTCAATTGGCCTTTTAATTCTTCAATTACTTTTTCTACCCCTTCTTTTCCTACCCATATCGTCGCATCAGTTTCATGAGATAATTTTCTTAGTTCTTTTTTATTCATATTTTTCTTCACCATTTCCTATTCCCCTTGTCCCTCCTTTGTATGGATATCTATGATATTCTCCACATTCACATGAAACCACCACACATTTATTATTAGTACGAAATCGAGCATTCCTGCCTGGAATCAAATATGTGCCACACTTTGAACATGTGAATCTTTTTAAATCTGCAGGAAACTTTAGTCGGTGCCTTTGTGCAATTTTGTGGGCCAAATACACATAACGTTTCGCTCGAACAGTTTCTCCACTAACTCCTGCTTCTTTTGCCAACTTTGCCAGCTTTTCAATTCGTTCTTCTGCAATCATTTTATACCTTTAGTACTACCTTCTCAATATTTTTTTTTCGCGATTGCTACTAGTTCGCCGAAATTAACCCTTTGCTTAATGAGATCTATCTCTCCGTACCTTGCCACAACGTGTTCCATTAAATATTCTCCGAGGCCTCCATCACCTTCAGCACACTGTTCCTAACTAATATCCGGTAATTTCTTTTAAGTTCTGCCCATACGTCCGATGTATTGAAAGTTCTTAATTATCTGGAAATGGAAAGTCGCCTTCATCGAAGTGGGATCGGAACTTCGACTCAACACCAGCGCACTGCACTAGGCCTAACCGATTTTAACGTGGTATCTTCTCCTTGGAATTTTAAATATAAACCCAATCACTCGGTGATATGTGAATTTGATATCGCCCATTGCAATCTTTTTGGACCCTATAGTGTGCTCGTAGCAAAAACGGCACTAAGCCGCAAGAAACCTCTTATCCTACATGCCCACGTCACCGCAGAAGATTTCGCAGATAGCTTTCGGGGATCTACCAAACTATCCCGCCCATTAAGATCCTACCTTAGGTGGTTTTACTCACAGGCAGACCGCGTGATCTGTCCCAGCAATTATACAAAAAATATCCTCCAATCCTATCCCATTAAATCTCCCATTTCTGTTATGAGCAATGGAGTTGATATAGATTCCCTCCAAGGGTTTGAATCTCTCCGTGAAGATTATAGGTCCAAATATGATCTATCCGGCCTAACTGTGTTTAGTGTCGGAAACGTGTTTGAGAGAAAGGGACTCACTACATTCTGTACACTCGCCCAATCCACTAACTACAATTTTGTTTGGTTCGGTCCTTATGAAACAGGCCCTATTGCAAGTCCTTCTGTTAAAAAATGGACTCGGATTAACTTACCAAATCTAACCTTCACCGGATGGATCCCAGACAAGAGAGGCGCGTATGCCGCAGGAGATATATTTTGTTTCCCGTCTAAAGTTGAAAACCAGGGAATCTCCGTCTTAGAAGCCATGGCATGTGGCAAAGCTGTTGTGTTAAGCGACATCCCCGTGTTTGAAGAATATTATACCCATGGAAAAGATTGTTTGATGTGCCATTCTATAGATGATTTTAAAAATGCTATCGACCTGCTCCACCAAGATGATTCTTTATATAAAAAACTTTGTAAGAATGCACAAAAAACAGCAAATAAACATACTTTAAATATACTTTCTGAAAACTTAGAAGATATTTATGTCTCTACCTTTGATAACACCATATGATGCCTTCTGTAGCCTCGTTTTCTGATACTTACCTCCCCACTCTCAATGGCGTTACCTATACCATAGCTACTTGGAAAAAGTGGTGGGATATTCGTGGGGGGGAAATGCATGTCATCTACCCCAAATCAAAATATGACCCACAACAGAAAGAGTGGCCTGTCAGTAGTGTCCCATTTCCATTTTATCCCGGGTACCGACTTGCATTTCCTTTCAACCCTGCCCCTCACAAAAACATGGATATTGTCCATACCCATACTCCGTTCTCCCTTGGATTAGCAGGGCAAAAAATGGCCAAAAAATATAACCTACCGCTGGTGGCATCCTATCATACTCCTCTTTCAAAATACGTTGGTTATATCTCTCCTACTGCTTTGATTTCCAGATCTCTTTCTAAAACTAGCAATCGTTGGGAATCTCGCTTTCTAAATAGGGCAGATTTAATTCTTGTCCACAGTGAAAATGCACTCACAGATCTCCGGGAAATAGGAGTGACCTCCCCGATAACTCTTCTGAAAAATGGGATCGACACTTCTCTATTTAAACCAGTTAACGCCGAATCCTTTCTCACCGATCATGGTCTAAATTCTGATCAAACCATCCTAGGATATACCGGGCGTCATGGCTATGAAAAAAATATCCATGAACTAATCCAACTAGCCTCTTCCATCGACGCAACAATATTGATCGGGGGTGATGGGCCTGATAGAAAAAATCTTGAATCCCAAGCAAACAAATTTGATGCCAATGTTTTATTCTTAGGCCGCCTCCCCCGGGAAGATTTACCTGCATTTTATTCGGCATTGGACCTCTTTATATTTCCTAGCCCCGTCGAAACCCAAGGTATAGTGGCCCTCGAATCTATTGCTTGTGGCACCCCTGTCGTGGCAGCAGATCAAGGTGCTCTTTTAGAAACAATCACCGAGGGAGTAACTGGAACTCACTATCAGTCTGGAAGCCCCTCATCATTAATTGAAAAAACATTGGATTCTCTCTCAAATAGAAAAAATCTTTGTAAAAATTGCATATCCCATCGAGATTCTATTTCCATCGATGCCACAATTGACCAATTATCTCAGTTATACCAATCTCTTTTATAATTATATTTTGCTTACCATTCTCAAACTAGTTTGAAGGCTAATCTCTTGATTCCCTTCTTCTATTTCGTATCCAATCAAATCCCGCAAATCCACCGCATAGTTGTCATTGGAGATTTTTAAAATCAAAAACCTTCCTTCAATACCTATAATTTCTCCTGATAATATCACCGCAGGGATGGGGGGATATTCCAACTCAAATCCATACTCTAAATCAAATGTTTTCACTGTTTTATAATCTGCTATAATGGTATTCCACTCTTTCTCACTAACATATTGACCAATGCCATTTATCTTTTCTTTAGAAATCACTCTATCTTTAATTTTATCTGCTATCCCCCGTTCTATTTGTCTCGCAGTTCTGCCATTTGAAACCGTTTCAATATGGGCTGCTTTACGGGCACCTTGCTCTTTCAGTCTCGTTATTAGACGGGACATCCGCGTTACTCCTACCTTGAAAGTAGAAGGGGAAAAACCTGCTATGTAAACTGCATGTATTTCTTTGCAAGATGGCAGGGGCAAATCACAATTACCTGTGCATCTCGCACATATCCAGTCATTTGTATGTTCTATACAATATGGGACTTTATCCTCTCCACAAGATTCATGCACACCATTTGTAATACTCCCTGCACATCGACGTTCACCAAGTTTATAGTCTACAAATTCTCCCTGCTCAAGATATATTCGATCCAATTCTCCATTTTTTTCTAGTATTAAATGTGGGACATCTGGCTCATTATTCGTTCCATCTATTAAGTCATACTCGAGCACATCCAACCCTGATTCAAATCCAACAATTTGCACTATTGACTTGACACCAGTTCTCTGACAGTGCGTCTGACTGCGTCCTCGCTTTCAAGTTCTGGGCCCCACCCCAATGATATCAATTTTTCAACCGACAAGCTCATTCGAGGGACATCACCCGCCCATCCTCTATCCGAAGAAGTGTATGTTATCTTTGGAGACAAATCCATCTGGTTGGCTACTATTTCTGCTATTTCTCTAACGGAAATTGTAGTCTTTGTCCCGATATTATACACGTTTGTAGGGTCCGATGTCATTTCAATTATCCAACACATAGCTTCTATGCAATCTTCGATGTATATGTAGGATTTTTCTTGATGCCCATCCCCCAGTACATGAAGCAATTCTGGATTTTTCTTCAATTTTTCAATAAAATCTGGTATTACTGCCCCTTTTTGAAGACGTGGTCCCACAACATTTGCCAATCGAAATATCCATGTTGTATAATCAAACCCGTGTGCATATGCCGATATGAGTGCTTCTGAAGCCAGTTTCGATGCCCCATATACACTAATTGGCTCTAGAGGCGTATAACTTTCAGGAGTTGGACACTCTGCTTCTCCATATACTGTAGATGAAGATGCAAATGCAATATTCATTACTCCCACCTCTTTCATACGGGACAATATATTCGACGTCATGGTATTATTAAAATCGAATTGAGCAGCAATATTCTCTGAATTAACAGCTTTATCGGCCGCTAAATGAAAAATCATATCTGTTTCAGATGTGATTGCCATCTCCACCACTGATAAATCATATAAGTCCCCCTCAATCACTTCTATTCCTTTCACCTCTTCAACACCAATTTGGTTTTCAGATCTGTCTACAATAGTCACGTTGTTGTTAGAGGCCAATTGTTCTGCTAAGTGGGATCCTATAAATCCATATCCTCCAGTGATCAAAATCTGTTTGCCATCAAGGTTCACAAGCCTTTCATAGGTATCTGCTAACAAGACCCTTACTACTTCGAAAAATTAGCTAAGCTATTTAATGTCATTTCGGCAATATTACTCTATGGATGGTAAACACGAAGTTTCAATTTTGAGAATTGGACATCGTCCTGGGAGGGATGAAAGAATCACTACTCATGTCGGTCTAGTGGCACGTGCATTTGGTGCTGACAGAGTAATTTTCCCCGATGCTGCAAGTTCCTCCTCATCTACTATCAACGAAGTTTCTTTAAACTTCGGTGGATCCTTTAGAGCAGAATCTATAACTAATGTTTCCAAGTTTGTTAAGTCCTGGAATGGCTCCATAGTCCATCTAACAATGTATGGGCAGCCGATAGAATCTCTTATAGATGACGTAATCATATCTCATCATTCTGACCCTCTTCTCATAATTGTTGGCGCGGAAAAAGTCCCCTTTTTCATTTATGAGGCAGCAGATTGGAATCTATCTGTAACAAACCAACCTCATTCTGAAATCGCAGCACTAGCTATCTTCTTAGACCGACTATTCCAAGGCACTGAATTAAATCAATCTTGGGATGATGCAAAACAAAAAATAATCCCTCAAAAATCAGGAAAACTTGTAGAAGGTAATTAATTTTTTGGCATTCTTTTTGCCCAGGCACGAGTGAGTAACTTTAAAGCCAGTTGCTGCCCCCCTTTATATAATGGCTTTCGACGATCTACTACACGACGAAGTAGTACAAAAATATCTCCACGAGCTAGTTGGGGATCGAGGAATGCCTGTGGCGGCATCCCCTCCCGAAGGCGAAGTCACCGACGAAGAGCTTTCTCAGAAATTAGGTTTGGAGTTAAACAATGTTCGACGAGCATTATTCATTTTATATGAAAACGAGCTAGCTAGCTATCGACGTGTTCGGGATGAAGATTCTGGCTGGCTAACATACCTCTGGACGTTCAATTATGATCAAATAAGAATAAATCTTTTAGAAGCGATGTCTACTCTTTCGGAGTACCTATCTAAACGTCACGATTTCGAATCCCAAAATGAATTTTATCTATGCGGAACGTGCTCTCTCCGATTCAGTTTTTCAGACGCCCTTGATCAAAGTTTTGTTTGTCCCACTTGTAGTTCTAAATTGAATATTATGGACAATTCTCAACTTCTCAATTCAATGAAAAACCGCCTCGATGGCCTTCAAGATCAACTCGCGCTATTATCAATGAAGCTATAATGGTAACCCTGGCAACCAAAATTTATGTCAAAGGGGATGCAAGGGATAGGGCAATTCGATCTCTTGATTCTATAATCTCCAACGACATAGGTCAACTTAATGTGTCCTATGATATTTCCTTCACCCCTCAACACTTTCCTGAAATAAGCATACACGGGGAAGATGAGGTGGCGGCGACTAGTATTTTAATTGAGACGTGGGGTGAAATTTTGCCTCCTGTGAAGAATGGTTCTGAATATATTGGGACCTTATCTTCTTGGGACGACCAGGGCTTCTTACTTGATTCGCTTGAACCCGTCCACATCCCGTCAAATAATTTGGGACTCGGCCCTGGAACTCCTGCCCAAATTAAACAACGTTTCGGACTTGTTCAGCATATGCCCCTCACCTTTATTCAAGGAGAACCTGCTTCTCTATCTAAGAAAGAATTAGATAGGCTGTATAGTTGGAGGCGTGGGCTTGGTCGTGTAAATGTTAACAGTGCCACGAAAAGCGAGGTCCGGGCTACAGTAAACAAATCTGGCCATGCAAAAGATATAGTTTCCGTCGAACGTGTCGGCCTTCTAGAGCAAAGTATTATTTGTTCTGCAGGAACCGACCCTCCTGGAATTCTAGCAGCGATAGGTCCTTACCTCCCTTCTGAAATGAAGTGTGTGATACCTCTATAGCACGCCTTATGACATCTCGATTTCTTACCACCACTCTTTTGCTATTCATAGTCATCTGCGCTGGATGCCAAACAATTTCTATAATGGAATCTGAACCTTCATCGCCAGATCCCCTTGCCTATACATCACTCTGGGGCCACGACGAAGGCGCTCTCTTTCAACTAGAAAAAAAACAATACCAAGCTGTGTACTCCATTGAAGATGAATCAAAAATAGATCTATACCGCATCCACCGAATCAACACAAAAAGGCCCCTTGATCTATCTAATGTTCAATTTAGGCACCCCAACGGAACTATAATTTTTGAAGATAAGCTTTCAATAGAGCAGAGTCGATTTTCAACTTCTATAATTCTGCCCAGTAGCCCTGGTAAACTTGGATTCACTTCCCTGAGATCTGGAAAATCCTTTCAAGCACCTGTAATTACTTCTGGAAATTACGTTGTGATTTTACCCAAAGATTCTGATGTTAGCATCCCGCTTCTTAGCAAAGTTAGTCCTTCTAACTATACTACCACATTTACTTCAAATCAGCTACACTTGCACTGGAATGATCCCTCTAGCGAGGCAATCTACGTTCAATATTATCTAGCCCGGGACGCACAATTATTGGCAGGATTATTGCTCTTTTGCGGAGCATCTCTACTTTTGTACTCCTTATTCTTCTGGTCACAAATGAAACGTATACGGAAAAACAAATTCGAAACAGACCCCCCTCTACAATAACCCACTCATATTTAGGCGATCAGGACCAACTAGCACTATGAATATTGCCATTATCACTATCGGAGATGAATTACTTTCTGGTGATACGGTGAATACAAATGCAACCTGGATCTGTGCCCAACTCACCAGTTGTGGTGCATCGACCGGAAGAATTCTCGTCATCCCTGACATCATAGAAGAAATAGTCTCAGCTATCCATGAATGCCAGTCAAAATATGAGGCAATAATAATCACAGGCGGTTTGGGACCAACCCACGACGATATCACTCTTGAAGGGGTCTCAAAAGCTGTAGGACAACCTCTAGAACCTCATGAAGAAGCCAAACGTTGGCTCAAAAAACATCCTAGATATAAAGATAGAAAGCTATCTCCTGGAACTGCAGAGTTACCCCGTGGATCGCTAATGATCAAAAATACCGTTGGAGTTGCTCCTGGTGCAATTGTAACTACACAAAATGAAGTCCCCCTGTACATCCTCCCCGGTGTGCCTTCTGAAATGAAAGCCATGTTCGAACAAATATCTTCAAATTTTAGTGGCCCTATCAAAACACGAGTTTTTGTATTTACCCAGACTGGAGAAAGTAGATTGGTCAAACATTTTGACTATTTATTAACAAATTTTGATGTTACGATTGGCAGTTATCCTCAAAAAGGTGGGGTAAAAATAAGAATAGAAGGAACTGACCCAACCAACGTTGAACAAGCCGTATCGTGGCTCAAAAATCAAATTCCCCTTTCTGAGTAGATTTTTCTCTATTCGTATCTGATATGGTGCTATATGCGGATTGGATTTTTAATTAACCCCATCGCTGGAATGGGGGGGAAAGTAGGATTAAAAGGGACCGATAACGTCGTTCAAAAAGCAATTGAAATGGGTGCAAAACCCAGTTCCCCCGATAGGGCGTTGATAGCTTTACTATCCCTTTCTCATACCCACATCTCCGAATTATTAGTTTATGGCTCTAGCATGGGCGAAGAAATCGCGCTTAAAGCTGGGTTCAGTCCTACCGTTGTTGGATATCCTCAAAACAAAAAAACATCCGCCATCGACACTCAAAACTCAATCCACTCATTCGTATCCCAAAAGGTTGATCTGATCTTATTTGCAGGGGGAGATGGAACTGCTGTCGATATATCCCATACTTTGGACGAACTACAATCTTCCATTCCTATCTTGGGAATCCCTTCCGGTGTTAAAGTTTATTCCTCTGTATTCGCCAATTCTCCACACGACGTTGGTTCTATCATATCTTCTTATTCAACAACAGAACTTCGTGAGGTAATGGATTTGGATGAAGATGCGTACCGTCAAGGGGAAATTATCCCTCATATACACTCCATCCGCCCCGTCCCCTTATCTGAAGAACTGCAATCATCCAAGCAACTCTTAGGCGGAACTGTAGAAGGTGCGATAGAAGGATTGTTGTCTGAACTTTCTACCGACGTTACATATATACTAGGGCCTGGGGGGACACTTCATCAGCTAAAAAAAGAAATAGGATTCGAAGGGACACTACTCGGAGTAGACATATGGAGGACCTACCCTCCCGAAAATCAAAATCAATCAACTTCCT
Source organism: Candidatus Hikarchaeum yamanae (assembly GCF_009889665.1). Classification (NCBI taxonomy): domain Archaea; kingdom Methanobacteriati; phylum Methanobacteriota; class Candidatus Hikarchaeia; order Candidatus Hikarchaeales; family Candidatus Hikarchaeaceae; genus Candidatus Hikarchaeum; species Candidatus Hikarchaeum yamanae. The sequence goes on from NZ_WTZR01000008.1 coordinate 30,814, forward strand.
CTTCTTCTCCCCCCTACCCTTCTGGAACTGTGATAACAAAAGACGCAAACGAATCCGCCATCCTCTCTTCTTTAACAGATACTAATGTTGTTATAGTATCTCCCATCGGGGGTCAGGGATTCATCCTCGGACGCGGAAATGGGCAAATATCACCCTCTGTTTTAGAACGTTGCACTATCAAAATAGTTGGATCCCGGGCAAAACTAGAAGCGATTGATGTACTCCGAGTAGACACTGGCGACCCTGATATTGATTCTAAAATACGTGGATGGCACAGAATTCACATAGGGCGGTTTGAAACCCGACTCATAGAAGTCGTTTAATCCTACATATTAATATTGTCTATATTGTATCAGGAAGGTTATATTATCTCTCAACCTAATCGTCTCATGACCGATTCCCGGAAAGTACAACGGCTTGGACCTTCGACATTGGCAATAACTCTCCCCTCTGATTGGGTTCGAGAATTCGAAGTAAAAAAGGGGGATGAACTATCTCTCACACAGCTAAAAAGTGGTGTAATGGCAGTCTCTCCTGCATCTGCAACTTATCAAAAACCCACTGCAACTATCCATGTAGAACACATGAACTCTTCTACTATTGAACGTGCTATTATTGCACAATATGTTTTAGGTAGGCGCGTTATTTACATCAAGAATGCTGTCACTCTTAACTCTGAAATAATCAATGCCATCTATAAAGCCGAAACTCAATTGATGGGGCTTGGGGTCGTAGAAGAAACTCCAAATGCCATTGTTATCAATTGCTCAATTGACCCCACCGATTTCAATCTAAATGATTTGCTAACCCGACTTGAAATTACTGGTAGAACTATGAGAGATGAGTCCATTAACGCGTTTATGACTGGCAATAAAGACATGGCACAACGCGCACTCAATCGAGAAAACCAAGCTAACAAAATTTTCCTTTTACTCTTGCGTTTAATCTATATTTCTTATCAGAACCCTGTTGTAGCACATTCAGTTGGATTTGAGGATGTTTTCCCTTTGATTAGTTACCGCTCCATAGCAAAGAACCTAGAATTGACTGCAGACGATTCCGAAGATATAGCTAACAAGGTTCTTGAATCTGATGCCCACACAATTGATCTCGACACTGGCACTTCTAAAACGCTATTAAAACTCGTAGAAAAAGTAGATGATTTAACCTATAATGCCGTCCAATCCGTCGTAACCTTCGATTTTGGAATTGCTGTAACTTGCCGTGACCTTTTCTCTGAAATCAACCAGTTAGGGGAATCTCTCATAAGCGAAGCATCTCCCATGACCAATGTTGATTTATTACTTCTCACAGAGGTACTCCATAGTTTAACACGCTCCGCTGGTTATGCAATGCGGAATGTGGAAATTGCCACAAATTTATCACTAAATCAGAATTCAGAATACGTATCAATAGAGTGAGTATTCAAAATTTTCGAATAGGAAAGGACTTACTTGATTGTATTATATTATTCACTGTGTCTACTATAGCAAATGAGGATGATCAATTGCTTGAATATCTAGTCGACCATGTATCTCGGGGGTCCGAATACTTCCGGGCAAAATACATCGCCGACGTCCTCGGTCTATCTGCAAAACAGGTAGGGGCAAGACTAGCTAGATTGTCACTCAAAACAGACGGTGTACAAATTGAAAAGTGGGGACGTGGAAGATCAACCACTTGGAAAGTAACCCTATCTGATTAATTCTTCCCCTCATTTTTCCATAATTTTCCACTTGCTAGGTCCATCTCTGAATATGTCCACGAAGATGGGCATATTTCTCCCATTGGACACAAATCACATTTTGGACTTCGAGCTTTACAGATAGATCTGCCATGGGCAATCATTAGATGGGTATATCTTCGCCATTTCTCTTTTGGAATTATTTTCATCAATTCTATCTCAATAGCGTCGCGATTCCTTTTTCCCACAAGTCCCATCCGACGAGAAAGCCGCATCACGTGCGTGTCTACAACTATTCCTTCTGTTTCTCCATACGCATGCTGCAAAACAACGTTCGCTGTCTTTCTACCAACTCCTGGCAATCCAAGAAGCTCTTCCATTGTCCCTGGAACCTCCCCATCATACATTTCTATGATGCATATCGCAGTGTTTACTATCCACCTCGCCTTTTGATTGAAATAAGTCACTGAAGCTATATCTTTTGAAAATTCCTCGGCACTACTATTTGCATAATCTTCTATGGTTCTATATTTTTTAAAAAGCACTTCAGTAACCTTGTTGACCCTCTCATCCGTACATTGAGCCGAAAGAATAACTGCAACTAGCAATTCAAACTCGTCTGAGTATTTCAGCGAAATCTCGGCATCAGGATACTCTTGAAATAAAATATCAACAACTCTAGACGCATGCCCCTTTAACTCTTTATTTGGATCGGCCATACTCTATCCCTTCACTCGAATTTTAATATCTCCGAAGGCACTTATCAATTTTGACTTATCCATTACATCTATTTTATCCTGTAAAGCAAATATTAAGCTTCCCCCTATCATCTAGGTACTCATATGTCTCACACAGCAGAAACAGTAACCAATCCAACAGACGTGGTCGATGTAGGTGACAGAATCGTCCGTAGAGAAGACGGGGGCCTCGTAACTGGAAAGGCCCAATATACTGATGATTATTCAGCCCCAGGTATGCTTTACGCCGCTATTCTTCGGAGTCAATATGCCTATGCCAAAATTTCCTCTGTGGATACTAGTTTAGCAGAAGCGCATGAGGATGTAGTAGCCGTTTACACAGCACAAGACGTCGAAGCCTCAGGAGTACTCGGAGAGGTTCTATCTCCTGTTGGACTTCTCAACCCCGGGCCAGATTCTCCCGTTTCTATTCGAACTGAGCTGTTCAAACCATTCAGGCCAATGCTAGCGAAAGACATCGTTCGTTATACTGGTGAAGGGATTGCCGTCGTAGTAGCCACTGATCGTTATTCTGCATATGACGCTCTCGATCTAATCGACGTAAAATATGAGTCTTTAAAAGGAGTTACTGGAATTTCTGCTTCGACCGACACCAACGCACCCCAATTACATGAAGGGGCCCCTGGAAACATTTCCTACGATTGGGAAAATGGAAATAAAAAAGATGTAGAGGTCGCATTTAGCAACTCCGACCATGTAGTTGAATTAGACCTAGTTTTACCCAGGTTAATACCAAATGCAATTGAACCCCGCGTAGCCCTTGCAGACTATTCGCCATCTTCTGGAAAACTATCCATTAAACTTTCGAGCCAAGGCGCATTTGGACATCGGAATTATTTCTCAAAGTCGCTAGGTATTCCTTTGCACAAAGTCCATGTCACAGTACCTGCCGTTGGCGGCGGATTTGGATCTAAAAGTAAATTCTATGCTGGGGAGTTACTTTGCGCATGGTGTTCCGTCCAACTAGGATTACCTGTCAAATGGCAAAACACCCGTTCCGAGGCACATATAACCGATGCCCAAGGAAGATCCCATGCTACCAAGGCAAAAATAGCATTTAATAAAGACGGAACGTTCACTGCCCTCGAAGCCCACACTTATCTTGACATCGGGGCATACGTTTCTACAAAAGCACCATTACAAACAGGAGGATATGGTGTCCTCCTTTCTGGCCTCTACAAAATCCCTGCAGTATTTGTTAGGATGACTGGTGTATTCACCAATTCTGCTCCTGTGGACGCTTACCGTGGAGCGGGGAGGCCAGAAGCGGCATTCGTTGTTGAACGACTTGTCTATCTAGCCGCAAAGAAACTAGGAATGGATCCTGTTGAGATCCGCAGAAAAAATTTCGTCCCAAAGGATGAATTTCCATATAAAACACCAATCATTGCGGAATATGATTGTGGTGATTATGAAGCAGCACTTGACCTAGCGTTAAAAACAATTGATTACGAAGGGTTGAGAAAAGAACAAATTTCTCTCCGAAACGAAGGGAGATATATTGGAATTGGACTTTGTTCTTTCATAGAACGAAGTGGTGGTGGAACCGAAACTGCAAAGTTGAGAATACACCCCACTGGTGCAATAACTGCATACGTTGGTTCTGCCGACTGCGGACAAGGGCACCAAACCCCCTTCACTCAACTAATTTCTCAGGGAACTGGTGTACAATTCAAAGATATTGAGATCGTTGCAGGTGATAGTGAAATATTACCTAGTGGAACTGGATCCTTTGGCAGTAGAACTGGTTCCATGGCTGGTAGTGCACTTCTCCGATGTACTGAGCAAGTAGTGGAAAAAGGAGAAAAAATCGCAGCCCATATTTTGGATACTACTACTTCTAATATATCATTTGAAAACAGCACGTTCCACGCAACAGACTCTCCAGACGATTCCGTAACCTTCGCAGAAGTTGCAGCAGCAGCCTATGGGAACAATCTGCCCGACGGTGTTGAAAGTGGATTTGAAATAACAACGGTTTATGAAAATAATAAAAAGGCATGGCCTTACGGAACCCACATAGCCGTCGTTGAAGTCGATGTAGAGACTGGAGAGGTTAAATTAAAACGCTATGTTGGAGTCGATGATGTTGGAACTATATTAAACCCCATGATCGTCGAGGGCCAAATTGTTGGGGGAATTGTCCAAGGAATTGGACAAGCCTTATTTGAACAAGCTGTTTACGACAACTCTGGCAATCTAGTATCTGGGACTTTGCAAGATTATGCAATGCCCCGTGCAATGCACCTACCCGACATCGAAACAGATCATATTGTCACTCCCACACCTAGTAATCTACTTGGGACAAAGGGAGCTGGAGAAAGTGGCACTATCGGATCTCCTGCGTCAATAGCAAACGCCGTATCCGATGCACTTGAATCTTTTGGAGTTTCTCATATAGACCTCCCAATAACTGATGAGAAGGTGTGGCAATCCATCAGTGAAGCAACCTCTTCTTAACTGCTTTTAATCCCAACTTGCCATGTAATGAGGGATTCAAGAGTATAGTTGACAACCAATCCTACTAATATACCTATTATATTTGCAGAAATGAGTCCAACCCATCCATGTTCTGCTCCCATCCTCTCTACAATGGTAACCATGACGCCAGTTGCTACCATGACACCCACAAACCGAACAATATTTGATTTTATAAATCGAATTAGTCTCTGATATTTTCCATTTAATCCATCTTCTAAGAACGTCCAGTTTTCGTTTAATAAGAACATAGATATAATTGCAAGTTCTGCACCTACCAGTTTGGAAGGGACCAATGGAACTCCCATCGAAATAACTAACAAACTCAATGTTATATTGTCTATCACCGCTCCCACAATTCCCACCACTGTGAATTTCGAGAATTTGGTAATGGAGAACAAATATTTTAGATTCCCTATTCTAAAAATTCTAACCATTTCTTCTTTCATCCCTCTTATCATCACTCCGCCTCTCTCAACTTTTTAATTTTTCTACGAACTGTAAACAACGCATTAAATAACTCTAACACTGTTGGGATTATTTTCACAGTTGATCCAGGCTGATCATCCCATTCTATGGGTATTTCTTCAATCTTATATCCTCGCATCGACACAATTGAAATTAGTTCAATATCCCACGAGAACCCCTTTCTTTCTATGTCTCTTTGCACTTCTTCCCATACCTTTCTATCTATTGCCTTTACACCACATTGGTAATCATGCAGTTTCACTTCCAACAAAACACGTGATAGAACTGAAAATCCATCTCCTAGTAATTTCCGGATATTGCCCTGGTGAAATTTTATATTCGAATCTGGATGTCTACGCGACCCAACTGCCAAGTCCACATTCAATTTTATAATCGAATCACAAACCTTCTTAACAGATTTTGCGGAAATACTTCCATCTGCATCAACAAAGACCAGAACATCCGATTTTAATTTGTTAAAACCACGTGTTATGGCCGCCCCCTTTCCCTCCTTTCTATCGGATACTTCGAATCTTGCAGATATTCCTCCCATTTGACTTAACACAAGCTCACTCGGATCGTCTATTTCTATTAGAATTACATCTGGACAAAGTACTTCGTCTAAATCTCTTACATATCCCTCTAGCGTCTTTAAATTTGGATTGTAAGCTGGAATGACCACCCCAATAGAATTTTTCATTACTCCCAGTATTAGAATACGAAAATAATTAGTACTTTTGGATGTTCTTTCTCCCTAATGGAGTTTACTCTAATTTTCACCTGGTGGATTTTATTACTTATACTGTCACTTATAGGTTTACCAATAACATCTTCCCTTTTTTGGAGATTGTCAGATAAAGGGGCGTCAGCTGCGCTCACTTTTAGCTTGACAGCGCTCTTTTTTTCTATTTATTGGCTGGGTCACTTTTCATTTAGTCTTTCCACAGTATTACTAGGATTGGCCACCCTCGTCCTCCTCTCTATGGGTGTTCTTTTCGTAAAAAGACCTGAGCTACCCCTCAAAAGATTTTCAGAATCCTTCGCCGTTTTCACAATGGCATTTATGTTAATCGTTGCTATACGATCGGCAGATCCCTCTATATACCCCATTGGGGGTGAAAAATTTCTAGACTTTGGACTTCTACAGTCCATCCTACGCTCTTCCGTTTTGCCACCCGAAGATCTCTGGTTCGCGGGAGAGACAGTCCGATATTACTATGGCGGCCATTTAATTTCGGCGATACTTTCTATGCTATCTGGAATCTCTGCAAAATTCGCATACAATTTAGCTTTGGCTAGTTTCTTCGGCGCTCTCGTTTCGGGTGCTTATGGCCTCTCTGGGTCCCTTTCTACCTTTTATGGCCATTCTCATAGATTTGCAGGGTCTCTTGGGGCAATCATAGTTGGAATATCTTCTAATTTTGTAGTTGCATTTTCTATTTTTCTTTGGGTCCTCCCCCTCGGACTAGCGAACTCTATCGCGCGTTTTGTTGGAAACACCACCGATTTAAAACCTTTGTATTTGCTACATCCCGATTCTTTTTTCTATTGGACTTCTAGCAGAGTCATTCGGGGAACTATCAATGAATTTCCATTTTTTGCATGGCTAAATGGGGATCTCCATGCACACATGATGAGCACTCCTTTTATGATTCTCATTTTATTTACCATGTTTGCATATTATCTATCACCTGCAAATTCAGTCAGAGAACGAAGATTATTAATTTTGATTATACTCCCTCTTCTATCTGGACTTTTAGCTGTAGTTAACACATGGAGCTATCCTACTGTTTTTGGACTTTTATTTTTGACATTGGTATTTTCCCCAACAGACCCACTTTCTATAATTTCCCCTTCTCTGAATTCAAAAATCAATTTGGAGAGTTTCAGACGTGAAATTTTTCGTATTATCACTTCCCTATTCCTATCCATTTTCGTAATTTTATTAGGGTCTTTAACAGTCATCCCATTTTTCATTCAATCGGCATCTTTACGCACGATTGCATTTTTCCCCCCTCGAAGTGGACTCATCGAATTTCTTCTTGTGTATTTATTTTTCATACTTATATTTTCAATCTATATGTATTCTATACTATCCACTGAACTATCCCATAGTCACAGTAGGATACTTTTACTATGCGCACTATTATTTTTCGCAGGACTTTTGTTTGGCGCTCCCGCTGTAGCAATACTTCTCCCCTTATGCATAGTTTCCTGGCTGCTACTAGAGCATTTCTCCTCAAAAGTTGGATTTGAATTGGTTTTATTTCTTGCTGGCGCAGTACTCATTCTTCTAACTGAATTTCTATTTATCCAAGAACAAGCTGGACCTGGGCGAATGAACACTGTATTTAAAATCTACATGCAAGTTTGGATATTCTTCTCCATTGGGGCATCAATAGCACTCACACGTTTATTCAGTGATCAATTTTTAAAAAGTAGATCCCCTTCGAAAAAAAGTTATAAGCTACTCACAACTCTATTTTTATCCCTACTCATCATTTCCACCACATTCTATGCTGGATTTTCTATAGGGGAACATTTCTCTAACGAACCTAAGTTCACCCTCGATGCCACTCTAGACGCTACTATAAATCACCCTCATGAATGGGCTGCAATTACATTTATAGGAGACCAACCAGGGTCACCAACTATAGTCACGGCACCTGGGTGCTGGTGCAATTCTGTTGAAACAACTCTTCCCTATCGGTGGGTTAATGCGCCCTCTAGTTTCACAGGAATCCCCACGGTCGCAGGATGGTCCCATGAGGTAGGCTATCGCGGAGAAGAACCGTACTTACAGAGAGTCACTCATGTAAACCAAATATACACGGGGTCTTCTGAACTTAGAAAAGAATTGTTACTCCTTTACGATGTCAAATATGTTTATGTGGGGAAAAATGAGCGAAGTCTTTATCAGGTATCTACTTTCGACGATCCTTATTTAAAACTTGTTTTTGAGAATGAAGAGGTCGTTGTCTACGAACACATTCTTTAATATTTTCAATAATCCTATGCGTTCATCTCTTTGGAAGCACTTTTAACCGCCATGATGATGCTATCATATCCTGTACATCTGCATATATTTTCAGAAAGAAATTCCCTTATATCATCATCAGATGGATCTGGATTTTGATCAAGTAACGCCTTTGAAGCTATCAACATTCCAGGAGTGCAGTAACCACATTGGAATCCCTCATATTCTCTGAAAGAATCTTGAAGTGGATGGAATTCACTATTCTGGTATGTGTCTGCCAATCCTTCTATGGTCAATACTTCCGTTCTATCTATGTTGACGGCCAATTCCAAACAAGAGGCAACGACTTTATTATTTACCAGTACCGTACAACAACCACAAACTCCCACCCCACAACCTTCTGTTGTACCTGTAAGGTGCAATTCTTGACGTAATAGTTCTACCAAAGTTAGATTGGCCGGAATTTCAATCGCATATTCTTCCCCATTGAGTCTGAATTCTATCTCGTGACGTGTAGCCTGTGTGTAGTTATTCATTCTGATACCTCCTCTATTGCCTTCAAAACTTTCCCCGGAGTTATCGGTAGTTCAGTAACTCTAGCACCACAAGCATCTTTAATCGCATTTCCTATTGCAGGAGGTACTGTAACTGTATTTGATTCTCCCACCCCTTTTGCACCATGGGGCCCATTTGGATCTCCTGACTCTACTACAATTATCTTTGATTCTTTGGGCACATCTCCGATTGCAGGAACTTTGTAGTCCAATAGTGACTTATTTACTTGTTGTCCCGATTCAAATACCATCTCTTCACTCATCGTGTGACCCAACGCTTGAACTGCAGCCCCTAAAATTTGACCTTCACATCTAATAGGGTCTATTGCCTTGCCACAGTCCGCCGAATTAACCCATTTATCGATTGTATATTTTCCCGTTCTTGTATCTACTGATACTTCTGCATATGTGGCCCCTGTCATCCAAAATGCAGATGCATATCGGTCACCACTACTCGCTTCAGTAGAGAAATACCCTTTCCCTATGAGCGTTCCCCCTCCTCCCACGAAATAAGAGGAAACTACTGCCCCTATCGATTCTTCTCCTGAAGGACTCTTAACTAGGCCCCCTTCAACTATCACCTCTTTTCTTTCTACACCTTGTTTTTGCACCACTATGTCAATTAATTGATCTTTTAATTCATCAACCGCCCTCAATATGGCATTTCCCAAGTGGAATGTAGATCTGCTACTTGTTGTAGAGGTATTGAATGGGGCGCTGTTGGTATTTGGTGTATTCACATTAACATATTCTACTCCTATTCCCAACCCATCTGCAGTTATCTGGGCCAAAGTTGTAATTATACCTTGGCCAACTTCTGTTCCCCCTGTAATCACATTTACACTACCATCACAATCTAATAGCAAGATGGCTTCCGACGTCGAAGGCGTTATTGTGGCCTTCAAAGTAACTGCAACCCCTCTTCCTTTCTTAATATGGTTCCCCCTTGATTCTTCTTGTTCCAAGTCCTTTCCGAACCAGTCCACTTCATCAATTACGGCTTGGAGACATTGGGGGGCACCATGAGGTTCTATGGGAACGCCATTATATGTTCCCCCATCTTGGGTGATATTTTTGATTCTTAATTCTACTGGATCCATTCCCATCTCCTTTGCAACATCGTCGAAATGTGATTCCACAGCCCAGGCGGTCTGCGCCACTCCAAATCCTCTATATGCCACACCAGGTGGTTTATTGGTATACGTCGATTTTGATATGACTTTGACATTGGGAATATCGTATGCCCCTGGGGCGGTATACCCTGCCTTCTTCACTTTTCTGGGACTGATATCGGCATATGCCCCGCTATCCCATATGACCTCCACTTCTTGAGCTACAATATTTCCATCAACCGTCACCCCCGTCTTAACTCTTGTTTGGGTCCCATCTCTGACCGAAGTATCGAATGATTCACTAGATGTTTGACGGAGTTTTACTGGTGCTTCTACCGATCTAGATAATGCCGCAGCCAATGGTTCTATTCTGACATATGTCCTCGAACCAAATGCACCCCCCATCTGTGGAACTTCAACTTCGACTTTTGAAGAAGGGATGTCAAATATGCGGGCAACTTCTCTACGGACAAAATGCGGGGTTTGATTTCCTGTTATTATCTTAAAAGAATTATCTGATGCATTATAACTAGCAATTGTCACAAACGGTTCAAGATGTGTGTGCTGAACCATTGGTGTGGCATATTTTCCTTCAAGGACTATGTCGGCTTCTTCAAATCCTTTCTCTACGTCTCCCACATCTAGTTCATAAGTGTATGCAACATTGGGCTCTTCACTACGATGAACTGTAGATAGATCTTCAAAAACCGCAGCAGATTCGCCACTCTCATGCAACAATGGAGCGGTTTTCTTTCTAGCTTTATTCACGTCAGTTACACTTCTCAGCTTATCACATTCTACAACCACTTCGGTAGCTGCCAACGATGCTATGTCTGGACGTTCTGCAATAACTGCCGCAACTGGTTCTCCCACGTACCGGACCTTTCCAATAGCCAAAACAGGCTGGTCTCTAAATGCCGGCCCCACATAAGGAGAGATCCAATCTGCATTTTCAAGATCATTCCCTGTAACAACTGCAACGACTCCTGGTATGGCTTCTGCAGCTTCTGTAGAGATAGAAATTATTTCTCCATGGGCAATATTGCTCCTGACGACTTCTGCATAATATCCTTCAAAAGGGAGGTCATCTGTATATGCCACGGATCCTGTGACTTTGCTCTCACCATCTAACCGAAGTACATGCTTTCCTATGGTTCCTGTTTTCTTGGCCTTTCCATCCTGTTCTATTATGGGTATTTGCGTTGACATTGATTCTTATCCAGTTATATTAGTGACTCCCCAACTCCGGTAATTTCTCTCAGGGCACGTATCGTAAATTCCCCTGCCATTTTCCTCTTATACCACACCGATCCTCGCGCATCTCCTATTGGTTCACATTGGTCTGCCGCAAGTTCTCCTACTTTGTCGATCGCCTCTGTAGTTATTCCCTCTGAGAATATTTCTTGTATCCCTTCAACTTTCATTATGGGTGTGTCTGCAACCGAATTTATGAATACCACGGGAACTGAACCCGGGGCTTCATCAACAAACGCAGCGACGCCTACACACGGCCAATCTGCCTCTGACAACGCACGGTGTTTCAAATAAATTCCCTTTCTATCTGGCATGATCGGTATTTTAATCGATTTTATTAATTCTCCTTCTTTTAAATCGGTTTCATAATACCCTTGTATGAACTCTTTGATGTCCATGGAACGTTCTCCATCTTCTCCTATTATGTCTATGTGGGCATCTAATCCTGCTAAAACTGGGGGGAGATCCAGATCCGGATCTGCATGGGCCAAATTTCCACCTATTGTGGCAACATTTCTGATCCTAATACTCGCAATTTTTGAAAGACAATTTGAAACAACAGGATGATTTCTTTTCACAATTTCACTTGTTTCTATATCCCGCAATGTGGTCAACGCACCAATTTTAATTTGTCCATTTTCCTCTATAATATAGGCGTGATCCTTCTCCAATTTTCTAAGATTCACCATCGTCGTTGGTTGGAATATCTTTTCTTTAATTAAAGTTGTAACTGCAGTACCCCCCGATATCGGTTTTGCACCATGTTCTTTCATTAATTGAATTGCTTCTTCAAAAGATTCTGGAAGAAATAGTCTGAATGGCTGCATTATGTACTTCTATTTAGCTTTCCAATGATTATTATCATACCGATACCAATCCACTATATATTTTATTTATTTAATTCTGCATTAAGAAACTCAGTTCCAATCCAGGGATCAACATGGGCATCAATTAGTGCAGGTCCCTTTACCTCCACAAAACGCTCAATCGTGTCTTTAATCTGAGAACTGTCTTCAATTGACTCCCCAAACATACCTAGATCTCTCGCAAAAGCTGCAAAGTCTGGATTTTTGAACACAGAACCTGTAGTTCTGCCCTCATACGCCCGATGCTGCCTCACGGTTTGGGACATATATGCATCATTATTGAAAATTATTATTTTCACGGGTATTGATTCTCTAACTGCAGTTTCTAGATCTTGCATAACCATCGCGAATCCCCCATCTCCTTCAAACACGAATACTTGCTCATCAAGGGCTATTTGAGCCCCCATAGCCAGCGGCAAACCTTGACTCATGCCCGAAAAATTAAGAGTTCCAAAATGCCCATTGATGCTAGTCACTGGCAAATGCCGCGCAAATTTAGCATGTATTCCTCCTCCTGTCACAAATGAATAATCTCCTGCAAAACCATCTAGCAAGTGGAGTATCGGTGCCGGATCAACACCATTCTCGCCACGGGTCTCTTTAACATTAAAAATAGATTCTCGTGCATCTTGATATTCCTTCCTTGCCACTGAAGAAATATTTTTAAATGAAATATCTTTCTTACTTATTGAAAGTTTGCCATTTAAATCTACTATTGCGGATGTAGAATCTGCCATCACGTTGACATCGGCCACATATTGCCGATTTAGTTCTCTCGGCCGCATAGTAATGTGTACGATAGATGCATCCGGATTAATCCTCTTCCAATCTGAAGTAGTATAGTCTGATAAACTGGCACCTATCGCTATAATGAGATCCGAATTTTCAAGGTAGCCATTTGTTGGTTTAAGCCCGATCCAACCAACTAGACCAATTGATAATGGATGCTCTTCTGATAGTGCCCCTCGTGCATTGTGTGTATTTGCAACTGGGATTTGCATTTTCTCTGCAAGCATTTTTAATTCATTAGAAGAATCAAACCACCTGGTTTCACTACCTGCAATTATTAAAGGACGTTTTGATTTGGAAAGCAGCTCAATAACCTGATCCAATTTTTCCGGACTTGGACGGCACCTATTCATCGATGCTATATATTCATGCGATCTCGTTTTTTTCCTCAAGTTTTCATCAAGATCTGGAAATGTTTCATTTTCCAAATTATGAGGTACATCTATGTGCACTGGTCCGGGGATTCCCGTTACCGATTGTGTTACTGCGTCTCGAATCTGGTCATGTGTATTTTCCCTTCCCATCCGGACGTTGTATTTAGTAATACGTTCAAAAACTTGGAGTACATCCCATTCGTGCTTTACATTTCTTCCAAGGTTATAGCTAGGTTCGTTACCCGTTATAGCAACCACTGGGACATTCTCTCTATATGCTGAGGCTATCCCCAAAATCATGTTAGCAGCCCCTGGGCCTACATGTACCACTGCAGCAGTTGGTTTCCTTGTAGCAAGCGCATACCCGGTTGCCATTCCTGTGGCGACCTGTTCATGCCGAGTAGTGTAAAATTTAATCTTGCTCTTTGCGATCTCATCGAGAATACCTAGATTGGTAGATCCTGCCAATCCAAATGCACAATCTACACCGGTGTCCTCTAATACTGAAACTAATAGTTTCGATCCATGCATACCACCAGCTAATCCCTTTGTTTACTAAAAAGTTATTGTACCTATTTTTTCTCTAAACTTCTTTCTACCTGTGTCTATTACCTCTGCCAACTGCCCCTGATGCACGGATAGTTTTTAGTACAAATTCCGCATTACTGCCTCCAGTGGCTATGAGTATCATCTCTAGTACTACGACCGCAAAACCTGCCAATGGTGCTATCTGCCATTGATAACCCATCCAGTAATATCTGTCAAGGAAGTACAGAGCTACCACAGTCACCATCACAATGGTCACAACTGCACCTATCAAAAACCACCACCCTTTACTACTTTTTGGAGGTATGTCCAGTGATTTTAACATCTGCTTAGTTGTTTGTGGTGGATTTTCAAACATATCCAGCGCATGACCCGAACATGCCCCTAAAAACATCATGAGACAGATCAGTGAGAATGCAAACACCACCACGATATCTGCAACTAACCAATCAATCCCCTGTTCAGTTATTGCCCGAACTAATGTATATAAAATGGACAACGTAATTCCCACCCGCGCTCCACGTTGCATTAGTTCTGCGAATTTCTCTAAGTCTTCCATTCCCTTTCCTATTTTCTCTTGTGGCATCCAGATCCTAACACTCAGACCATCCGCACGATTCACACGTCTTGCAACCCTCTGAGAAATTCAATGTCAAAGATCCACACGAAGGGCATTCTGGACTTTCTCCTGCATCGATTAACGATTGAGTTACATCCACTACCAATGGTGCAACTTTCTTCACAGCTTCTTGATTAGCTTCCCCCTTGCTAATTTCAGATAAGTTCTTTTGTTGAGGATACTCTTTGTGAATTTCACCATCTAAGTATCGTTTCATAGCGGTGCCTATCGCATCCGGTATCGATTGTATTTGACCTCCTCGATCCCACGCAATTTTAGGTGATCGGATCCCTTTCAACTCACCTGCAATTTCTCGGGGATCAACCCCGGATCTCAATGCAGTAGAAACTATCTTTGCCAACGCTTCTGTAAAACTAGCCGTAAATCCTCCCGAATTTCCGATATTTGCAAACAATTCAAATGGTCGCCCTTGTTCATCCTCATTTATATTTACATATAATTTTCCATACCCGGTGTCTATCCTTTGTGTAAGTCCATACAGGACACCTGGGCGTGGTCTTTTTCGAGATTTGCCATAAGCAAGTGCTGGAACATCCCATATACTGAGATCTTCTCCATGGTGTTTCCATTCCTCTGTAATTTTAGCACGAATCGTTTCATGATTCAAAAATTCTGACAAACTGTCAAAGTGAGTATTGATATACTCTAACAGATGATCTGCAGATCCACCTTCTCCCGATTCTATAAATTCCGCATTTTGCGCGCGAGTTGTGAGAACTTGTTTAGTTCTAGACCCATCCCTGTATACTGTTACACCCTTCCCCCCATTTCGGTAAATATAGCGATACACTTCATCCATCTCTTCTGCCGTTGCGTCATTTGGAAAATTGCAAGTTTTAGAAATAGCCGAGTCCACACCTTCTTGACATGCACATTGGACGCTTGCATGTTCTATGGCTGAAACTTCAGAAGATACTACAAACAATTCTCCAATTGCATCTGGGACCGTTGTCAATCCACCAATTCCTTTGAATTCATTATTTTGCATCTGGGATAGTGCCTCCTCTTTCACCACATCCACATCAATCCCATTAGCTTCTATTGTTCTTAAAAAATAATCATCAAACTCAACTAACATCTCATCCCCTTGAACATCGTCTGACACATTTTTATAATATGCCACACTGTATATTGGTTCACACCCTCCTGTGGTGTTTGCAATCATACTCGTCGTTCCAGTAGGTGCTATTGTGGTGGTATTATGATTCCGTATTGGGAATCCTCCTTTCCACTCTTCGGGGTTCAATCCCGTTTCCTTTGTAAACCATTCTGCATATTTCACAGGGTCTGCGTACTTAGAATCTGGCCAATTTTCAAACGAACCTCTTATCTCTGCCAATTCATGAGAAGTCCATTTAGACGCATGATTGATGTAAATCATCACTTGCCTAGCTAGTTCATTTCCTTCAGGTGATCCATATTTCAAACCAAGCTGAACATATAGTTGAGCCAAACCCATTATGCCCAACCCTATCTTTCTATTGTTGTAAACTGTCTCTTCGATCCGTTCTACTGGGAAATCTGACATAGTACATACGTTTTCAAGAAAACGAGTGCCCAATTCAATCCGCCTATCGAATTCTTCAATGTCCATCGCCACGTGGATGAAATCCGACATCAACTCCCCGAGTTCTCTATCTGATCTTCCTTTTTGATTCGACCACGTCCTCCAATCAGGGGCATCCAAAGATGCAAGTGTAGAAAGATTGATATGGCCTAGATTGCACGCTTCATATTCCATTAACGGCTGCTCTCCACAAGGATTTGTTGCTAAAATCTCATAAGGAGAAGAATCTCCGGTTGGAGTCGATTCAACGGGGAACGAGTGATCTTGGTTCACGCGGTCAAGATATATTATTCCTGGTTCACCATTTTCCCATGCACCATCTACGATGCGTTCCCATAAAATCGATGCAGGGATTGACAGCGGTTTTCCAACTTCCACATAGTCTCCCAAATCATATCTGTCATACATTTCTAAAGTGTATTTTGTAGCAATGTGGGGATCTCCCGTTCGTGGATTTAACAAAGTATATTCTCTGTTTTCTTCCAATGCTTTCATGAACTCATCAGTCACACCAACGGAAACATTAAAATTAGATAAGTGACCTTCCACTGCATTCCTAAGATGCTTGGGAACTCGTCCTTCTTCATCAAGAAGAGTCCTAGCTTCTGCTAGTGCCTCGTTAAATGTCGTGTATGTATAGTCGTCCGGATCGTTCAATTTGAGAGAATGTGCGAGTGAAACATCTTTATTTTTAGCATGAATAAATTCAATCACGTCCGGGTGGGAAATGCGCATAATTGCCATTTGAGCACCCCTTCTTGACCCACCCTGTGCGATTGTCTCACACATCTGATCGAAAGTTTCCATAAATGTTATTGGACCTGAAGCAATTCCGCCTGTGGACCCCACTGTATCTCCATATGGTCGTATCCGCCAAAACGCATAACCCATCCCTCCCCCTGACTGGAAAACCTGGGCTGCTTCCAATGCTGTGTGATGAATATCCACTATGTCATCTTTCGGGGAATCAACAAAACAAGCCGAAAGTTGTTGGAGTTCATCCCCTGCATTCATTATAGTCGGAGAATTTGGTATGAATGATAAATCTTCCATGAATTCACAAAATTGATCTGCAATAGATTCTACATGTTTCCGAACATCCTCTGGAAGCAATGGTATAATTGTTTCATAACTGAATTTACTCACATTCCGATCCGTCAATTCCGTGCTCATGTTATCTGCAACTATGATCTCACCGTTGTCAGTGGACCCCTCTCCAAATACTTCTTTAATTAATTTTTCCCTCCGTGGATGATCGGGCTTAATCTGATCTGGGGTAACTGTTATTTTCACATTTTGTCTATCTGCCTCATACACTGCTTCCGCCAGGGCGATGTTGTTTGCAATCCGCCTGAATAGTTTCTCAGGAGGTTCTACGATCTCACCTTTTGCATCCTTTCTCAGGTACCTCGCGGGGAGGATGTTCTGATATGCATTCTTTGTAAGGCGCTCTTCCAAAGTCGCCCCATCGGTACGCTTCACTGGAAGTACAATTGCATCTTTATCCGTCCGAGTCCTTGTTTCACTCATTTCCCATTCCACCCCTGCCATTTAATTTAATCATTGAGTCTGTTTTTTTCATAATTCCTCCACATGCAGCGCTAGCAGCGCTATAAGTTATTCTGCACGGCGAACCGTGTTACCTCGATCAACTTATTAGAGGTTTTAGTTTAGGTAACTCTGGCAATATAAGTCTCTTGTGAGCATGGTGAAAGTAATAATTTATAATTCCTACCTAAGCCAATCAATTCGTTTTTCCAGTAGAAGTGCACCTTTAATTTTACTTTTGTCAGACAATCTTCGAGGTGAAATTTAATATTATTTTCTTACCCACTTTTGTGAGTATGCTCTCTGGATGGAATTGCACACATTCTATCGGGAAGTCAACATGCCTAATTCCCATCACAATTTCAGATTCCCCTTGCATTGTGGTCGCAGTAACTTTGAAGCATTTTGGAACTTCTGTGGCAACCAAAGAATGATAACGTGCACCTTCAAAATTTTGATCTATACCTTCAAAAACACCTTCTCCATCGTGGCTTATTTGCGAAGATTGCCCATGAATGGGAGATGGGGCCCGGCCAATTTTACCACCGTACGCATAAACTGCAGCTTCCAGCCCTAGACAAACACCGAATGTTGGAATCGTGGGGCTTACCCTTTTCAGTACCTCCAAAGTTACTCCCACATCTCTTGGATTTTTTGGGTGCCCTGGTCCTGGACTAATCACTATCGCATCCGGTTCCATTTCATATATCTCTTCCACTGAAGCAGTGTTGAGCAGTACTTCAGTTTTTGAATGAGCACTTACGTAATCTACAAGATTATATGTAAACGAATCAAAATTATCAATGAAAAGTGTTTTCGTCATTATTCTTCTTGATCCTCCTCCACTAGCCGATACACCGATTCTAGAACTGCATGCATTTTTTTCTCCGTTTCTTCATATTCCTTTTCTGGAATAGAGTCTGCTACAATTCCTGCCCCTGCCTGTATGGTTATTGTATCCACTTCCCCCAATTCAATAGTTGCAGTTCGAATTACAATGGCAAAATCTGCATCACCATCCCATGAATAGTACCCAACACCTCCTCCATACACACCCCTTGGTGTGGATTCTAGTTCATGTATAATCTCCATTGCCCTTATTTTAGGGGCGCCAGACAACGTCCCTGCAGGGAATGTAGCACGCGTAGCATCAAATGAAGTATATTCCAGATCCAGTTCTCCCGTGACTGTGCTTTCTATATGCTGAACATGACTATATTTTAACACATTCATGAATTCCTCAACTTCGACCGTGCCGGGCAAACAAACTCTTCTTACATCATTCCGAGCCAAATCCACAAGCATAGTATGTTCTGACAACTCCTTTTTGTCTGACAACATTTTTTGAGAAAATAATAGATCCTCATTTAGATTTTTTCCCCTTGCACAAGTACCTGCAATAGGATTTGAAATCACACGCCTATCTCTAATCGAAATTAGGGTTTCTGGACTAGCCCCTACTATGGCAAAATTACCAAATTTTAGAAGATACATATACGGAGATGGATTCACATTTTTTAGCGATGCATAAAGTTCCACGGGGTCTACTTTACACTGTATCTCTCTCTTCCTAGATAACACTCCTTGGTATATGTCCCCGCTTAACACATATTCGATTACCCGTTCCACTGAGGATTCATATTCCTTTCTACTGCCTATCCTTTCTTCATAAATTGTGACTTTTCCCATTCTTGGTTCTTCTGCATCCCTCAGTTTCTTTTCTATCTCGCCCGCCTCTTGACACAATGAATCATATAGGATTTTTAAGTCGGTTTCTTCAGTTATTAAAGGTGTAAATGCAACGAACGTTTTGTCGCTATTATGATCAAAAATAATTGTTTTTGTATTCACAACAAATTGTGCATCGGGGATATCTGTTTCACTATGCTGTATTCCCACCTTTTCGAGCCATAGGTTGTACACAGAATCATATGATAAAAACCCAATCAACCCTCCTAACAGCTGCTGTCTATCTGTATCGGGAAATCCATATAAGGGGTATTTTGGAATGGCCCCTTGCAATATATCTAATATGTCCCCTTTGCCCTTTACTATTTGATCTGCCATTGTAGACTCTTTCAAAACAAGAATTTCTGACTCCTCTGACCCCACTGTAATCACTGCATCTGGGTCATATCCTATAAATGAATATTGTGCATGTCCCTTTACCGAAATTGATTTTTCATTTTGGACCGAGGCACTGTGGGCACCTTTTTCTCCACTCTCTAGTAAAAAGGAGTAATCTTGTCCACCTTCCTCAATCATCGTAGAATATGCTGCCAAGGGTGTCGCACTTATGACGATCTCTGCAGAAGCATATGCAATACAAGGACGATTTTCAACTAACTCTTCAAATTCTTGAAACGATACTCCAAATGAACTCATCATTTTCCCCCTTCTGCTTTATGAACATTGGTTATAAATTCACGAATTGCACTATGGTCTTTTAATCCATTTGGGCCCTCAACCCCACTTGCCACATCCACTGCAAATGGTTTTACCAAACTGATGGCATGAGATACATTTTGAGGTGTTAAACCCCCTGCAAGTATAACTGGAAGTTTAGTTTTCTCTCTAAATTTTCTAACCGATTCCCAGTCAGTTACCTTCCCGGTTCCTCCTGCACCCTTTTCTCTCTGAGAATCGCAAAGCGCAGCATTCGAAATACCCTCAAGTTGATTAGAAATTGTGGCATTCGGATCCACTGAAACAATTAATTTTCCATCAATTGAATCTGAAACTTTTTGAATTACATCGAGTGTAAGATCACCATGTATCTGCAATGCATCTGCACCAACTTGTTCAAAAAAATCAAGTGTCCTATCTACATCTTCTAAAATAGTAACCATAGTCGTAGTCACACCCGATGGTACCTTTGAAACTAATTCATTCGCAAATTTCGGAGATATTTTCCTATGTGATTCTACAGAAATATCCACAATAAATCCAACATAATTGGCTCCACATTCTATCGAAGCAACCAAATCGTCCTCATTCGTAATTCCGCAAATTTTAGTTTTTGTCATCATCGATCTCTGGATTTTTTTAATGCGGAGAGCTTATTTTTTGCAGATCCATCCGCAATTGATTTTTGAGCACATTCAATTCCATCCAACACCGAATCTGCAATCCCCGAAACATAAATTGCAGCAGCTGAATTTAATAAGATTATGTCAAGCTTTGCTCCTGTTAATTTTCCATCAATTATCTCAAGTATGTCGCTCGCATTTCTCTCGGGACTCCCGCCCTTTATCTCTTTTAATGAACTCCTATCTATCCCAAATTCTTCTGGGGTTATGGTATATTCTTTGATTTTTCCATTTTCTATTTCTGAAACATAGGTCGAATCGTGAATCGTTATTTCATCCAATCCCGATCCATGTACTACCATTGCATTTTTAACATTCATTTTTTTCAGAGCCCTAGAAACTAGGGGGACCAATTCTTCAGAATATACCCCAATTGTTTGTGCACTAGCCCCTGCTGGGTTTGTTAAAGGCCCAAGTATGTTAAAAATAGTGCGCATTCCCAACTCCTTCCTAGGTCCTATGACCGCTTTCATCGCAGGGTGGAATACTGGGGCCAACATGAACCCGATCCCGTGTTTTTCTATAGACGTTTCAACCAATTCTGGTTCTGCATTAACTCTTACTCCCAATGCAGATAACACATCTGCACTACCCGATGAAGATGAAACAGAATAGTTTCCGTGTTTGGCTATAGCAACTCCTGCCCCACTCGCAACAATTGCACTCGCTGTCGACACGTTAATTGTATTTTTCCCATCTCCTCCAGTTCCGCATGTATCGACCAGTGGGTCTCTTTTTGGATGAATCCTACGTGCCACATCCCGCATACCTTCGGCAAACCCTGCAATTTCACCTTCTGTCTCTCCTTTCGATCGCAAAGCTGTCAACAAAGCTCCTATCTGTGCATCTGTAGCATTTTCAAATAGTATTTTAGCTGCATTCCTCGATTCTTGTTGCGTCAGATCGGTTCCCTCTGTCACACGTTCAATATACTCTTGCATTTTATATCCTCAATGACTTTATATGTCCTTTAATGAACTATTTTGTACATAGTATTAAACTTAACGGAGCCCCCTTTTCCTATTCGAAACTTTGAATTGCCTTCAGGGGTTCCAGAAAACTACACGGGACTGTGGTCTAGTCTGGTTATGACGTCACCTTGACATGGTGGAGGTCCCCAGTTCAAATCTGGGCAGTCCCA
>NZ_WTZR01000009.1:0-50849 GCF_009889665.1 Candidatus Hikarchaeum yamanae
AAAGTATGTGTCTCAAGGAATTTTCGATACCCTCTTATGAAGAAGCTATCCACACTAGAGCCTCCTGCATGAAAAACTACAGGGAAATTACGATCGTTGCAAGCTTCGTAAATTGGATCGTATCTTCGGTCTCCAAGAGGGGGTTCGGGCCCAGCGGTGACTAGGCAGAGTGCTACGACTCCCTTTTCATCGGCTACTCGATCGATTAACGCGACAGACTCTTCTGGATCGTGGAAGGGTGCAACTAGCATCGTATAAATTCCTTCAGAGGGATCAACAACTTTATCGAGCATATAGTCAATGAATCCATTTGCAAGAGGGACTGCTATTTCATCACTAGATAATTTTCCAAATGAAAGCATTTTGTTGGGTAGTAAAACAATCTTATCAAGACCGACATGTTTCATCACAATAGGTATTTCCTCAGGTGTCATATCTTTTTGAGGGTATGAAGTTACATTCCTCATAATTCTGCCACCCACCCACCGGTCACCGGTACTACCAGGGATAAATCTACCCCTCGTTGCTCCACTAAACCGTGATTTCCATGGTTCAACTAGATAATTTGAAAAGTCATGTAATGGTTCAAAAAAATGTGCATCAACGTCAACAACCACATGGCCATTTTTGGGCATGTGTTAAAGAAGGTCATTGGAGTTTAAAAAGTGTGAAGATTTGAAATAGACCGAGAGATCCTACGAGTGAATGACCAACACTAAATTTCATGTTATTTATGAAGTGGAGGGTTGTAAGATGTCAATAGACTTGAATATTACCTGTAATCAAGAAAATAAAAGGACAAAATCTACAAATGAGTGAGGATGAGAAGTTAAAGGTGCACTTGGAAGCTGGAATTGCCATTTACAATAGCGGAGAGTACCATGCTGCCCATGGGGCGTGGGAGCGATACTGGTTAAAACTTGAGAAGGGGAGCGAGGACAGGTTATTTTTACAAGGTTTAATTCAATTTACAGCCATAATATATCATGGGACTAATGAAAATTGGAGGGGAATGAGAGGACTCGTAGAAAGTTCGCTTGGGTATTTAGAGAAAATACCAGAAGTGTACAGAGGCGTGGATATTGGACTTATTAGAGAATATCTTATTGAAATAAGTCAGGATGTGGAATCATTCTCCCAAGAAAAAATCCCCATTATAGCGTATAGAGGTGACAAGATGGAATTGGCAGGTTTAGAAATCGAATCTGTATTTCTAGCTGCGGAAGTGATATCAGAGGAGGTCGAAGCATACGAATATGAGATTATTAAAGAGGCGATTAGTTATGCGAGAGGGGGATTTGAAGAGGGAAAGTATAAAAAAATTGAGCAATTGATAGTAGCTTTTGTAAAAAACCCAGATTTGCGAGGGATGGCATATGGGCAGATAAGAAGCAGAGTAGAAAGAATGAGAGAAAGTGGGAAGGATATTAAAAAGCTATTTGGATAATTTCTTAGAATTAAGAAATATGCTCTGCAGAGTTGTCTTTCGGAAAATAACCCAAGATATCTCTAGTACGATCTAAGGAATAATAACTACCATCGTTGTCGGAAACACCATAGACTATTTCATACCCATAATCAGCTTGTAGGCATCTATCGAAGAGATGGCCGCAATCTCGATTAGAAAGCCACATAGATTGTCCACGTGCGTAGTCAACAGGAGGTGCATCTCCGTTTAAATTTCCAATCCTAACGCAAAGGACAGATATGCCGTGCTCATCGTGGTAATATCGCCCTAGAATTTCGCCGATGGCTTTGCTGGCGCCATAAAGATTTCCAGGTCGAGGAAGTTCAGTTCCATCGAGAGGAAATGGACTATCGAGATTGGAAGAATCAGAATTTGGATCGGTTTCATAGTGACCAACTGCGTGGTTCGAAGATGCGAAGATAAATTTTTCAACGTTGGAATTCACTGCGGCTTCAAGTAAGATTTGAGTACCTTCAATATTATTTCGAAGAACTGAGTTCCAAGATGCAGAGGTTTGAGGATTCCCGGCAAGGTGAATTATTGCACTAGCCCCCTCTACAGCTTCTTTTACAGCAGTGGTGTTTAAAATATCAGCAACAATTAAGTCATAGGGAAAATCACTATCGGGAGACTGGTTATCAAGTAGACGCCATGTGTATTGATCATAGAGGTGTGAAAGGATCGTGCGTCCCACATTTCCTAGTGCGCCTGTAAGCAATACTACCTCTTTCATTGAAAGTTAATGAGAGGGGAAAGGAGAAGTAACTTTTTCTTTAGAGGGCAGAAAGTTCAAGTTGTATGAAACCAACGGAAACGGAAATTGCTTGTTTCGAGTCGGGCGTCAAGCTTGGATCGCTATACCATCAGTTTTCAAGTGCCCCTATCAGTCTGAATAATATCGAAAGTTTATCTTCTGCAATTGAAAAATCAATTCAAAACCAGCCACATTGTACAAATGTGTCAGTAGAGATATCAGAAGAGGAAGTAAAAAAATCAATGAATGATGATTTTGGGTATGCAGAATTAAAAGGGGAGATGATGGCAGTTAGAATCGAGATTCAATATAAGGATACAAAGGTTGTATCTAAAATGAGAGTTGAAAGTGGCTATCCACTGATGTTTGTTGAGTCTGTAGAGACAAAGGAATGAATTGAGAAAAAAGAAGACATCATCAAGAAAGTTTGAGCTTTGATACCACTTCTAGAAGTTTAGCGAGGGAAGTTCCAGATTCTTTTAATAATTTTTCCCCGAGATTACTAGACGCAAGAGATGGATCTCCTATAACACCATTTTTTGTAAATTTTTCAACGTCGTATTTCATTTGTGCACCTTGTTCAAAAGACCCCCAACGATCTCCAGAATCGGAACTTGCTTGCGAGATCATACCAGAATTGATGAGATTGGGGAAAAGATGCAATAACATAGATGTTTCAACTTCACCTGCATGGCCCATGGGGAGATCGTCTGAATACCGAAACCAGGTATAGGTAGTTGCAAATGCAGGTTTTGTGGTGTTTCGGGTTATATCGGCGCAAATTTCATTTAATGCGTCGATGTTGCCTCCGTGGCCATTTACTATGATGATTTTATTCCATCCGTGATGAATAAAAGAATTGAGCACGTCCGATATACAATCGCGAAAAGTTTGTGGAGAAAGCCAAAGTGTTCCAGGGAAATTTCTATGCTCCTCAGATACGCCGAAGGGTAGGGAGGGCGCGAGAATGGCTTCGCCTGGAAATTGTTTGATGCCTTCTTCTGCGACAGATTTGGCTAGTAATAGATCGGTAGAAAGAGGTGCATGGGGCCCATGCTGTTCTGTGCTTCCCACAGGAAAAACTACTATTTTTGATGCCGCATCTTTTGCATCTTCGGAAGTGACCTGAGATAGATCCATAATGTACTAAGGTTGTCATTGGTCTTGTAATCAACGGTGGTAGTTTGGGGAGAAATGGCCAGATGAATTAGACATTTCTAGCACTCCAAAGTTCGGAATAGGATCCTTTTTTATTCAATAGTTCATTATGAGTTCCATATTCTATAATCACCCCATCTTGTAAAACTAAGATATTAGTTGAATCCTGTATTGTGGAGAGTCTATGAGCAATAGCCAGAATGGTCTTTTCAGAATGGTGGGTCTTTATAAAATCTAATATCAAAGATTCAGTGGGGGTGTCTACGTCGCTAGTAGCTTCGTCGAAAATGAAAATTGGAGGGTCTTTTAGAAGTGCTCGTGCAATGGCAATTCGTTGTCGTTGTCCTCCCGAGAGTTTGATTCCACGTTCTCCGACGATGGTGTCATATCCATGTGGTAAATTCATTATGAAATCATGAGCCTTTGCTGCTTTAGAAGATTGAATAAGTTCCTCCTCATTGGCTGTGAATGATCCATATTGGATGTTCTCCCTAACCGTGCCGTGGAAAAGGAAAATATCCTGGCCAACATATCCAATTTGGTCACGTAAACTCTTCAGAGATAGATCTCGAATATCATGCCCATCTATTGTGATGGATCCATGATCTATATCGTACAATCTTAATAATAGTCTCAATAAGGTTGATTTTCCAGATCCACTATGGCCAACTATAGCCAAAGATTCACCTTTCCCAGCCTTAAAAGAGATATTAGACAATATTTTGTCTTGAGAATATCCAAAAGAAACATCTTCGTAGATGATTGTTCCAGAATCGACGATTAGTTCAGGAGGGTTGGATTTTTCAGGGAGAGTATTAGTTTCATCGATTAAACCAAATATTCTGACGGTGGATGCCCGGGCCCGTTGATACATATTTATGACCTGTCCAAATTGGGTCATTGGCCAGACCAACTGTTGATGGAGCAACATGAATGTTACAAATTCCCCAGCATAGAGAGGACGGGAGGAAAGCCAGAGTATATCTCCAGATATAACCCAGAATCCCCCGACTAGAAAGGTCATAGAAAATCCAATTCCAGATATAATTTGAAGTGAGGGGAAAAATTTTATTCGGGTTGTGATAGAATCCCAATTGGTATTATAATAATTCAGAGAAGTTTCCTCTACGCGACTAGATTCATAGAATTCGGTATTATAGAGTTTAATTAACTGGATTGCATTTAAATTCTGTTTAAGTCGAGAATGGAGTTTCCCCACACTGTCTCGTACTTCGGCATATTTTGGTTGTATAGATTTTGTGAAGTTATATGTAAAAAAAGCGATTATAGGGATGGTGAAAAGAGAAATTGCGGCCAGGGGAGGGTTCATATAAAATAGTAAAGTTGCAATTCCAATTGCCATTACTGCGAGCCGAAAGACAGAGTTGAAACCATCATTTAAGAAAATTTCCAATCGGTTGACATCATTGGATAGGATAGACATTAATTCGCCTTTGTGTTTTCTGTCAAAGAAACTCATATTTAAATTTTGCAAACTGGCGTAGGTATCGATGCGGATTTGATGTTGGATATTTTGAGAAAATGAATTCCAGCCCCAATTTCTAAACCAATGGAGAATTGCACTGAGGATAAAAGAGAATATAATGAGAAAAACCACAAACCAAAATTGAGATATTGAGTGTTGAGGAAGGGAGGATTCAGAGAAAAATGGAATTAGAAATGGTTTATCTCGTAAAATAATTGAATCTATTGCAACACCGAGGAGGAAAGGAGGAACGAGATCGGATATACGAGCGAATAGATTTGCTATGAAGCCTACAAGAAAATTCCGAATATTGGAGGCCCCATAGAAAAATAATAGACGGAGCATCGGGTTGGAAGAATTTAAAGAAGGAATGGTAGAATCGATGTCATCCATGAGGTATACGTAATATGGATGGCGGAGAGGAGTAAAATTTTCTCGGTTTAGTCTAAGTAAATATGGACGGTGTCACCAGGAGATATATTGTGGTCAAGTGTCCAATTATAGGGCAATTCAATAACCCATTTGCTAAGTCCTTCATAAGGGGTGTAAGGAGGTAGCTCAGGGGACGCATGATGAATAGAAACAATAGTACCCTGAGAATCTATGAAAATAATATCGATGGGGAAGCTCATATTGCGCATTACATAAACATGGTTTGTTTCAGAGGGATGAACAAAAAGCATCCCCTGGTTTTTACCGAGAAAAGTGGTTTGACTCAGACCTATATAACGGGTGATCATAGTGTCTGAAATTTGAAGTTCTGCTTGGGCGAGTACAGTTTCAGAAGTGTCAAAAAAGACCACAGTTGCGGTGGGAGACTGGGCAGATCCATGGAATGTAAACAAAATTGCAACGGCAAGGAGGATAACAAGGATGGTGAGTAGAATGAGAGATGGCAGGGAGATTTTCCTACGTATGTCCCCTATAATTAACCAGATCGAGGATAATTTGGGCATTTAAAATGGGTCGGGCAGGAGTTGAACCTGCGATCCCCGCAGTGTAAATGCGATGTCATAACCAGACTAGACCACCGACCCGTACTACAGTATATTGTTTCTGAATTGGAATAACGATTATGAATGGAAAATGTGGAAAATAACATGATATGGTTTAAGAACAGCGTGGATCGAATATATGTAGGCGAAGTGTGATGGCAAAGAACGTCGGTACAATATTATTTGGAAAGGGAGGGGATGTGATCAAGGATCCAAAAATTCAATCTTTGGTCATGGCAAGTGCCGTGTTAATAACAGAATCTGCAGTTTTAAGTCCCATTATTGCAGATCTTGCTATTGTATTTTCAATTAGTGATGCTAGAGCAGGTTTGCTGATGCTAGCGTACACAATACCCACAGTCATTTTAGTCCCAATGATGGGGATTCTTTCGGATCGGTATGGAAAGAAGTACTTTTTAGTACCCGGTTTGGCTTTATTTGGATTGGCGGGTGCAGCAATTGCCATGGTAAATACATTTGAAGCCATATTGGTATTAAGGGTGTTGCAGTCGGTAGGCCACTCTGCTGCAGGTCCAATTGTAATTGCAATGATAGGGGACCTATATACTGGCGTTCAGGAGACTACCGCCCAAGGGATTCGTACGGCTGGGATAAATATAGGAATTATAGGAATACCAATATTAAGTGCAATATTATTTGTATATTCATGGCAATATCCATTTTTGCTTTATTTAATTGCGATTCCAATGGCCATATGGGCGTGGCGGGTCCTCCCTCAATCGATAGAATCGACGAATTCGTCGATGAGAGATTATATAAATGATTTGATATTGCTGATCAGTGAACGGAGAATGGCATGTTTGGTTACGACATTTGTTATTAGATTTTTACTTTTGTTTGGATTTCTCACATATGTCTCTGTTTTGGCAATAGGAGAGGCAGGACTTGATGTCAAGACAGCAGGGCTATTGGTAGCAGTGAAGGGGATCGTCTCGTTTATAAGCTCCACGCAAGTGGGGAGGTTGTCAAATGTGTTTTCAACTACAGACATAATAATGGGAGGATTCATCATAGGGAGTTTAGGCATAATAATTATGGGAGTATTACCAATTCCATTAGTAATTGCGGTGGGAGCAATACTATATGGATTTGGGGACGGAGTGGTAGCACCTGGGCAGAAAAGTTTGGTGAATCAGATAGCCCCAGAAGGTATGAGAGGAGGGGCAGTTTCGGTTGCGACTACATTCCAAAATTTGGGTAAAGTGGTAGGCCCAGGAATGATTGCACTTATGCTAATTGTATCTGATATTTCAATAGCTTTCACGGTTGTGGGGTTAACAGGTTTGTTGGCAGGTGTCGGACTCATGGTAGGCGTTAAGAGACTGCAATAAATGGACTATATCTATAAAAAAACATCAAGGTGGCATGTCCAAATATATTTACTGATCAGACTCCAACTCTTTCATAGATCATATCATGGGGGAATACCACGTTGCTTCTTCAGTTGAGGATGCCCTAGAAAAATTATCGTGTTGTGAGGGTCGAGCGGAAATCGTGGCGGGGGGACAGACAATGATGTTATTGATGCGTCAGGGGCTAATTGATCCAGATTTGCTGGTTGACATTAGCAAGATAGCAGAAATGAGGGGAATAGAAGAGGTGGGAGAGTACATCGAGGTTGGGGCCGCTACGACATATGCTGAAATAAAAAAAAGTCCATTAATTGAAAAGGAATTTGGATTTTATGCAATAGCGACTTCTGAAATCTCAGGACCTCAAGTGAGAAACCAGGGTACAATTGGGGGGGGGCTAGTCTATGGAGACCCAGCGTTAGATACACCCCCAGTCCTACTGACTTTAGACTCAGAATTAGAGATACAAAACGCAGCGGGGAGTAGAAGAGTTCCCTTGGACGATTTTTTTGTGGATTATTATGATACTGCAATAGAAGATGGGGAAATTTTGACCAAAATTTTGATTCCAAAATTGCCCAAATATTCGGGGGGGAAATATAGATCTATGACTCCGAGGCAAGGAGATTATGCAATAGCGGGTGTTTGTGTGAGATTGACGCTAAATGAAAAGGGAGTTTGTGCAGTTGCACGGATAGGATTAACAAATGGCGGAGACACACCTATGCGTGCGAAAGAAGCGGAAAGAGTATTAGAAGGTACTAAAATGGGGGATAAAACTGTGGAGAATGCTGTAGAAGCTTTGGGAGAAAATTTAGATTTAATGGGAGATGTTCAAACGCCTAAATCGTATAAAGAAATAGTTTTTAAAAGGATCGCAAGACAAACAATTAAAGATGTAAAATCCGAAATAATAGGAGAAGTATAATGGAAGGGATAAGACTAGAAATAAATGGAAAAAAACACGTAGTTGATGTTTCCCCATATAAACCTCTTCGAGACGTTCTCAGATATGATGTGGGATTGACGGGTACAAAAGAGAGTTGTGACTCGGGTGTGTGTGGTGTTTGTACAGTATTACTAGGAGATAAAGCGGTTAAATCATGCCTCATTCCAGTGGGAAAAATGGTCGGAGAGAGCATTACAACTATAGAGGGCCTGTCAGAAGAGGGTGAATTTTCTGTGCTACAGCAATCTTTTATAGATTGTTTTGCGTCTCAATGTGGCTATTGCATCCCAGGATTTATAATGGCGGCAACGTCATTACTGGTAGAAAACTCAGATCCAACGGTTCAAGAGATAAGAGAGGGACTAAGTGGGAATTTGTGCAGGTGTACAGGGTATGTCAAAATAATCGATGCGGTTAAGCAGGCAGCAATTAAGGAAGCGTGAAAGCATGAGTCAAAGTGGTCAAGTTAAAATTAGACTAGAGGGTCATAATGAAAATCGCCATGTCGGAAAATCTATTGCAAGGGTAGATGCACCCGATAAGGTTACAGGCAAGGCAATATATGCAATGGACATCAATCCAAATCGATTGTTACATGCGAAATTATTGACTAGCCCCGTCGCCCACGCTCGGTTGATTGGGGTGGATGTAGAAGAGGCAGAGAAAGTAGAGGGTGTGGAAGTGATAATAACTTATAAGGACGTGCCTGATACTCGCAGAGGCCAATTTATTTTAGATCAGCCGATACTAGCAACGGAGAAGCTTAGATATATAGGAGAACCGATAGCTGCAGTTGCTGCGGAAACACCAGAAATAGCAGAAGAGGCGGTGAACCTTATCAAACTTCAATATGAGGAACTTCCAGCAGTATTTGACTTAGAAGAGGCTTTTTCTGAAAATCCCTGTGCTACAGTTCATGAAGACGTGCGGAGTTATCAATTTGCGAAACAAGGAGATCCTAGATTTGAAAAGAGGGATCATGTGGATGAGGAGTATACAGATCGTCCGAACTTGATGTACACAGATTCGTTAGAAGTGGGAGAAGTAGAATCAGCTTTTGAAGATGCAGATCATGTTGTCGAAGGGAGATATGAGGTTAAATCGCTCCAACACTGTTCGATGGAGCCTCATGTTTCAGTGGGCAGGCGAATGGGAAGTACGATTAAAATTTGGACCTCTCAACAAGTTCCACATAATATTGAAACTGAACTATGTATGGCATATCCAGAGTTGAATCCAGGAGATATAGAGATAAAATCGCCATATGTAGGAGGGGGTTTTGGTGGGAAAATCACTCCGTTTGTAGAATCTATTTTGGTTGGAATTCTGCAGAAAACAGATCGCCCAGTAAGGCTCCAATTAACACGAGCGGAAGAGTATATGGTAGGGGTGAGCAGACCTCAAGTTATAGTCAGAGTGAAAGATGGAGTTACAAAAGAAGGTAAAATCATAGCTAGAGATTCAGAAATTTTGTTCAATGTAGGAGCATATAATGAGCAAGTTTTTAGATGCACAGTTAGTGGCCCTAGTGTTACAGTTGGCTCGTATAAAATTCCAAATGTCAAGTATACAAGCTGTGCAGTATATACCAACTTGCCAAAATACGCAGCGTTTCGGGGTTTTGGAAAACCAGAGGTTAACTGGGCAATGGAACGCCACATGGATAAAATCGCCCGAGTAGTGGGACTGGATCCAATAGAATATAGGTTGAAAAATCTCCTAAGAGCGGGAGATATGAATGCGAAGGGGGAGACGCTTGGTAAAGTTGATACTGAAGCTTGTTTGATAAAATCTGCAGAGGGATTGAGATCTATCGACATAGAGAGCAAATATCCAGAATATGATACGGAGGAATGGAAGATTGGCGTAGGCATTGCGTATGGGAACAAACCAGTATCCAGAGCGTCTGCTGCAGCTACCATTAAAGTTCAACGTGATATGAATGTGATTGCATATATAGGAGCACCTGAAATTGGACAGGGGGCAGAAACTGTATTAACTCAGATTATTGCGGAAGGTTTTGACATTGAGTTGGGAAAAGTTAAGATTATTGCAGGAGATACTGCAAACAGCCCATATGATAGAGGACCAACGGGGAGCAGATTTACATACCACACAGGAAATGCAGTTCGGAAGGCGATAGCGGATGTAAAACAAAAAATGTTTGATCTGGCGGTAGGGGAATTTGATGAAAAAATAGATTCTTCGGATTTGAAGACATCAGATGGAGAAATCATTCTAAAAGGAAAAGAGGACAGTAGAATATCTGTTAATCGTCTATTCTCAAATTATGGTCAAATGGTAGGAGTATCAAATACCATGTTAAAAGAGGGGGGTGAATTGATTGGAACTGCTACATATGATTCTAGAAAAGGTGGAAAGCACCATGCTTTCTGGACTCCAGTGGGCCAAGCTGCATTGGTTGCCGTTAATCAGATAACAGGTAGAATTGAAGTTCTTCGAATAATTACTGCGACGGATGTAGGATTTGCTTTGAATCCAAAAAGTGTTGAGCAGCAAATAGAAGGTGCAACGGGCCAGGGTATATCTAGTGCCCTGTATGAAGAGATTATCTATGAAAAAGGACTAGTTGTTAATCCTAATTTTAAAGATTATCGGATTCCAGGGACGATGGAATTGCCTTATGAATCGGAAACTATAATAATTGAAACAGAGGATGAAGTGGGCCCATATGGGGCTAGGGGTGTTGGGGAAATGGGAATGATGGCATCCGCGCCCGCAATCGGAAATGCCATCGTAAATGCCCTTTCTATTGAATTTGATACAATACCGATAACACCAGAAAGGGTGATTGAAGCGTTAGAGAATCAGATTAACTAAAACCAATAAGAGTAGTAGGACAACTACTTTCCGGATACGTATTCTTTTCCTTCTATTTCAGGATCCAGTGTGCTTTTAGCAAATAAATCTTCTGGAGAATATTTTTTAGGGGTAAGGCCTTGATCATATGCATAATCAAGTAGTTTGTCAAGAGTGCGCTGGTTGGAAGGAACCAATCCATACGGCCAAGGATTTGTCCCCAATACCTTCTGCTGGTGGTCGAGATGTTCTTGTGCCCAAGCTAATGCGGTCCACCGAGGGTCTTCTAGTTTTTGTAAGCATATGTCACGTGCTTCGGAGAATGCTTTATAAATGTTTGTTGCTATCCAAGGGTATTTCTCTATCAATGTGTCTCGAATGACCACAGTATGCATTAGTGGAAAATGGTTAGTTTCTTCATAATAGCGCTGTTCTTCTAGGAAAGGATCTTCGAATATATGTTCTGCTCCTTTTTTATGTTTTACAGAGCTCAAACGGGCGGGGTAGAAAGCCCCATCGAGATCTCCAGATACTAGCATTTCTTCAATATTGCGGTCCTCAGAAATTCTTTGAACATTGAATTTATCAGGGATGGTCAGTTGAACGTCTTCGGTGTCATCAGTATACCATTCAACAGAAGTTAAGTCCAGTCCGTATTGCTCTTGTGCTATTCCCCGCATCCAGATACCAGCCGTAGTTTGCCAGGTCCTCAAACCAATTTTTTTTCCTTCGAGATCTCCCGGATTTGTGGAAGAGATTCCGCTATGCTTGAACATATATGAATGGCGGAATCTTCGATGGGGGAAGACAGTGATTGCTGTGAATGGGTAAAGGTCGGGGTGTTTTCGTGAGGCAAGGTAAGATCCTAAAGACATTTCACATATATCGAATTCTCCATGGCGCATCATCCGCCAATGGCGTTCAGGGGATTCATAAGTGAGAACATTTAGATCAATGCCACTTGGTTGTACGAGGCCTGTGTGAAGAGCATATGTCAGGTCATATTCCCCGCAGGCCAATGTCAAATCTATTACCATTAGTCACGATTGGTTTGCTAATGTAATAAAATAGATGCAATCGCGTTGAATGGGGAGGAATTACAGGGAACTTTTAATATAATTGCGAAGTCTATAGGGACAAGTACTATGGATCATTGGCGTCTTAAATTTGGAAAAATTGAACCTTCGGTGTGGAATCATGGAAATGAATTTCGAAAAATGATAGTTGAAGGGGTGGAAATGTATGTCGTAAATATGGGAGTAGAGAGGTTTACGCCTGAAAACCTCTCAGAAGCATTTGAACAGGTATATCCAGCAGCTAAAAGATTGGATGAAAGAGGTGTAGACTGCATTATTGCAGGAGGGAGCCCTATCTTTGCATTGAAAGGTGCAAAAGGAGAGGATGATCTGCTAGATCGTATAAATGCAGAAATAAGAGCCCCAATAACAACTAACTTGAAATCTCATGTAGATGCCATGAAAGCTGTGGGGGCGAAATCCATTATAGCAGTTACCCCATATCCCAAAGAAAGAAATGAGGAACGTGTTAAATATCTAAAAGATCGTGGGCTCGAAGTTGTTGCATTAGCAGGGATAAATCGCAGCGGCCCAGGGGATATAGATGGGGTTTCTTCATCTACCGCATACCGTGCTGCGGTGGAATTGGCAAAAGAAAGCGAGGGTTATGATGCAATATACATATCATGTCCTCAATGGGAAAGTGCTAGTTTCATAGAAGTACTAGAGCAAGATACAGGAGTTCCAGTGATAGGAGATGCTCAGGCACAGGTTTGGAAGGCGTATCAACTAGGAGGGATTTCTCCCAAAGTTGAAGGGTATGGTCAGCTATTCGATACATTGTGAGCAGAAATGATCCAAATTGAAATAATTCAGAATATACTGGCTGAAATGGTAATATTATAAATATGTCATTCCTCGAAGGGAAGCGTCCACGCTTCGTGGAACAAATCATCCAACAATAATAAGGAATTAGAGTTTAGTGGAAATTCACCTTCGATTTTATCTAGTGATTGTTTTCGATTGGAGAATAAACTCGCGGTTTTAGATATTTTATGATATTCTTGTTCTACCAATCGTCCGAAGAGCCCAGGTAGTCTTGCTCGTTCACATAATTCCCGTGCTGCATCAGGTCCAGCATAGATTTTTTTTTCAGAAAGAACGACTAAGAAAACGGCGAATGGTGAATAATTAAATTGGGCTTTCAAGAAGTTTTGGGCTATATTTTCGTGCCATGACACTGCCCCAAGATCTCGAGTTCGTTTCAGCCAGTCTGTTACGGCTGAGCAGTATGGACATTTAGAATCATAGATGACAACAGATGCCAAATTGGTGTCGCGTTCGTACTTAGTCATTGATAGAAAGTGGAAAGTTCTTCAATTAGATTTTTATTCCCAACATAGAGGGGAGTTCTATCGTGCAGATCGTCGGGTGATAAATCTAGAATTGAGATACGTCCATTGGAGGATAGGCCCCCTGCGGATTCAATTATATAGGACACAGGGTGTGCTTCAAACAAAATTCTAAGTTTTCCATCGGGAGAGGATAGGAGATCGGGATATGCAAAAACCCCACCGTAGGCTAATATTTGATTAATATCGCTTATGAGTGAACCGCCATAACGTAGTTTGAGTGTATTTCGAATGCTATCTGCATATTTTTTAAAGTGAGGTTTCCATTCTTTTTCAATCCCTCCAAAGCCATATAATTGAGGAGTTTCTGGCAAGGTTATATTCTCTCGAAGGAGTTGGAGCTGTCCTTGATCAATTATATATTCGTTGACAGATCCAGAATGTGCAGTTACCATTGTGGTAATTGGACCATATAGAACGTAAGCTGCTGCTATTAGATTAGTTCCGGAAGTGGGCAGAGGGGAATCATACACACCGACGATGGTTCCTATCATATTATTAGATAATAAATTAGAGGATCCATCTAGAGGATCTATTGCAACCGAAAGTCCTTCTCCAGAAATTAATACATCTTCACGTTCTTCAGATGCGTAAGATCCAACTCCATCGAGTTCCAGGATTTTTTTTGCGAAGAGGTTATCTGCCCAAATGTCAGCTGCTAATTGGGCATCTCCAGTTGGATTCTGAGTCGTAGAAGAGTCACGTCTAGTGCGCAATTCATTTCGAATTAAGGGGGCGGATTTTGCTATAATATCGAATATATCTTCGATCATGTTAGAGAGGATATGGCGTCCTCGGCGGGCTCGCCACCGTGGACTATCCGTCCAAGTGCTTCTAGCATCTCATTTGCATTCTCTCGCTGCCATACGTTTCGGCCAACTGCGAGACCAGATCCACCGGCATCCATTACAGTTTGGACACTGCTAAGGAATGTCAAATCGTCTACTTTTGAACCTCCACTAAGAACCACTTTTACAGGGCCTGCGGCTTTGACTGCCCACCTCATTGCAGCTTCACTTCCAGGGTATTTTATTTTGGCAACATCTGCACCTAATTCTAATGCAAGTCTAGACGCATAGGCTATGACTTCGTCATCAGTATCGTTTCCGTTGAATTTTTCGTTTATTCCTTGTCCGCGGGGATAAGACCACATGACTACAGGGATTCCATGAGATCTAGCTTGTTCCTGGGCCAATCTGAATTCTTCTGCCATTTCAACCTCATGGTTTGATCCCCCGTACAAGGTAAATCCAATCGCGGATGCCCCAATTTCAACTGCATAATCAACAGACCAATTTACTGAAGAGTTTGGTTCCCCGACCCAAAGGTTAGAAGTCCCATTTATTTTTGCCAAAAGGGTAACATCATCTTTGTAAGATGGGAAATATGCTTCTGCAATGCCTTTTTGAACTGCTAGGGCTGTAACAGCTTCGTGGCATGCCAGGTCAAAAATGGATTGAGGATCAATAGTCTGGGGTAGATCGGTGAAATCTATAGGGCCATGTTCGAGTCCGTGGTCGTATGCCAAGATTAGAATTTTTCCATTTCGGGATATGGGTGAACTGTCGATTGGTAGCATTTATGAATCAATAAATCCCTTGCTCCACGATAAAAGTTTATGCCTGAAGTTTGAATTCAATAAGCTAAAATTTGTTCGCAGCTTGTGAATAGACATAGGAATTGTGCTCCATGAATAGTTTAAAACGGATCCTAAAACAAAATGTGATAGTATCGACAGGGGTAGCTAGTTTGGCAGGGTATATCATCGTGATAGGGACTTTTTTGGAGATATGGCCAGAAATTCTCTTTCCCGATCTTACAGTGTGGGCAATAAATCGATTGGCAGATGTGATTGCAATTGTAAATTTGACTGCTCTGTGTTGTATAATCATAGGTTGGTACTTTATCATAAAGGGGGATATAAAAAGGCACAATCAGTTTATGCTAGTTTCATTTGGACTAATACTCCTATTTTTAGTGCTATATTTGACGAAAGTTGGAGGCGGAGGGACAAAAGAATTCATAGGGCCAGTATTGGTTCGGTATGTTTATTTGATTATGTTGGCGATTCATATTGGATTGTCGATAGCAGCAGTTCCACTGGTGATATATCAAATAATCACGGGGATGACCCATAGTCCGGGCGAGTTGCTCAGATTAAAATATCATAGAAAAATAGGCCGAATTGGAGCAACCACCTGGATTATTTCATTAGGCTTGGGAGTAATTACATACCTAATGTTGAATCACATTTATGAGTGGAGATTTATCGGAGGTTAACTGATACGATGTAAAATTAATCGCTGTGGAAAGGTAGTAAATAAGAGCTAATTGTAAATATGAGTATATTGAGCAATATGAGTAAAATAAATCCATCAGTTGGGAAAGTTGATGAGATGAATATGTCCCTTGTTGCCCGGGAAAAGGGGGTCAAAGGAGAAAACGAAATCAGTGGCACGAACCAAGTTGGGAAATAATTCAGAGGTATGAACGTATCTGAAAGGAAAAGTAATGGCAAAGCCAGTGAATTACTAGCCGTAATAGCACCATCTTGAGATTTAGTTATACTCCCCAATATGACTCCGATGTTGCAAAATAAAAATGAGCCTAAAAATATAAATAAAATTAAAGTGAGGGGAATGGTAAATGTGAAATCAGTGAGTATTGATGCAATAATCAATACTAGGAGGGTTGAAAATAGACAGATTTTAAAAATGGTAATGGTATGTGCCAAGAGCCACTCTGTTTTTGTAAGAGGGGTTGTGGAGAGTTTTTTGAATAGGGAGCCATCTCTTCCGCGAGCGACAGTCATGGACATTCTAGAAATGGGTGTGAAGAGAATAATTATGGAGATATAGCTTGCAACATAATATGCAGGATCTTCTGAAAATAAACCACTAGTCTGAGTCCCAACAAGAAAACTAAATATAGAGACTAGAATTATGGGGAAAAGAAATGTAAAGAAGACTGCTGTTCTTTTACGCAGGAATGATTTCCAAGATGCCGAAGATTCGGCTAAGATTCTAGTTAAGTTCATGGAAATTCTCCGGGATGATTATTCATCAATTCCATGTAGACGGTTTCTAAACTAGGGCGATTCCACGTCAGATTACTATATTCTACGTTTAGGTTTTCAATCTGCGTTAATAGAGATCCAATTTGGCTTGGTTGAATATTATTGAAATGTAAATTTCCATCCTTAAAAGATGGTGAAAATTCTTTAAACGTGGAAGAAATATTTGAAGTTGTTTTAATAGTAAGTGCACAATCACCACCGAATTTGGTAATTAAATCAGAAGGGGTTCCCGTTGCTATTATTTTTCCATTTGAAATTACCCCTATATTATTTGCGAGACGTTCTACTTCGTGCATATAATGAGTGGTAAGGAAGATGGTAGAACCACTTGAAGCCATAGTTTCGATGAGATCCCATATTTCAAATCTCCCTGCAGGATCGATTCCAGTGGTGGGTTCATCTAGAAAAAGAATTTCGGGGTCATTGAGGATTGAAATTCCAACGCAAATTCTTCTTTTTTGCCCACCAGATAGTTCATAAAATTTCTTGTTTGATTGGGAAGACAAGCCCACCTTTTCTAAGATGCGAGTGGGGTCGGTTTTAATCCCATATAGGCCAGAGAAATAAATAATCAATTCAAAAACGGTTAGATGAGTGGGTGGTTCGAACGACTGAGGTAATAAAGATATTTTAGATTTGGCCACATTAGAGGGTGTATTGCCTAAAATTTGAATAGATCCGGAATCAAAAGATGCTGCGCCCGTAAGGCAATTTATGAGAGTTGTTTTTCCCGCACCATTTGGACCAATTAAGGCAAATATTTCTCCTTTTTTGATAGAAAGGGACACCCCATCTACTGCCAGAATGTCAGAGAAAGATTTCTGAACATCGATCGCCTTGATTACATTCATTGGTTGTGATCAGAGGGGAGAGGAATTATGCGTTGGGATTTGCAATATAAAGAGATATTAAAATAAAGGTCTTAGAGGGTGAATGGGAGTACTAGATACTATTAAAACTCGAATTGAGATACAGGAATTTGAAAAAAAATCGGTTGAACTAGAAGCTAAAAAGAAAATTCTTGAAGCAGGTAGGCTTGCCCCGAGCGGGAGAAATTTACAGCATTGGCATTACATACTTGTTGAAGGGGAAGAAGAATTAGAAAGGCTTGCTAGTGTTAGCCCCACAGGGGGTTGGGTAATAAATGCAGATTTTGCAATAGTTACTACTACAGATCCAAAATATAATTTTAATGAAATAGATGCAGGAAGATCGATGACACAAATGCAATTGGTAGGGTGGGAAAATGGCGTAGGTTCTCGCTTATATACGATAAAGGAACCAGACCAAAAAAAGGCCAAATTGTCGTTGAATATCCCAGAGGAATATCATATTACTGCTGTAGTGGGATTTGGATATCCTATAAAGAAAATTATAGGGAAAAAGAAAAGAAAAGCGATAGATGAAGTGGTTAGTTATAATAAATTTGGAACGCCTATTGAGATCTAGAAATCGCGTTTTGGTAAATTCCAGAAAAGGAGCGAAAGTGCGGTGATAAATATCAATGTCGAGAAACCATATGATTGGTGTTCCGATAGGAATAGAGGTAGAGTCGATCCTGAAATACTAGACAAATGAGCCCCTATGAGAGGCCAAGTGCAGCTTACACAAGAAAAAAACCCTATTGCCCCCGAAAAGACGAATCTGTCGAGGTTGAGGACTGATCGGTAGAATAGATAAGAGAGGGAAGAATATCCAATGAACTCAAAAAAAAGTGCGTAAACGGAAATGAAATTGCCACTGTAAGATATGGAAGGTGCCCATCCAGGAGGCATAGAAGAGAATACTACTCTCAATCCAAATTCATGATTAGCGACCGTATGTCCATGGAAGATATGACCAAGGTCCAATATAGAGCCAAGATACGCTAACAATAAGAAATATAGAATCCCAAAAGAAAATGCAAGTAGTCTTTTGGGAATCTCCATATTTATTGGTGTTATTCGGAGTAAAACGAAAATGCTAGAATTGATCCAAATGAAAGGATATAAGAGGATCAATGGGTCGGTGATAATAGCGCCGGAATAGAGAACATAGACAAGAGAAAGGAGGAATTCTAGAAGTAGAATAAAAATGAACAATAATAAGAAATTTCGTGGAGAATTCAATAAAGTCGGATTCACCATAGGAGCTCCAAAATTATTGAGATGAGAAGTACAGTGAGGTAGATATTTGAAGCAATAAAGGACCTTAGGAAAGTTGAGCGGGATGGGTTATAATGAGACAGTATGATGGCCCAGAGAAATACAATTGAAAAGAGGGAATTCACAGAAAGAAATAAGATCGAAAGGCGTGCGAAATAGAATAACAGAATGGCGCATATCAAAGTAGATCCGAAATAGAATAGAATGTGTTTTCTAGTTTTTACGTCCCCGTGTACAACAGAAAACATAGGTAATCCACTTTGTTGGAAATCTTTCTTGTATATCAGGGCCAAATTATAAAAATGGGCAGGAGTCCAGAAAAAAATCAAGGTGGCAAGTAAAATTGCACTTAGAGGAATGGTTGAAGTTGCTGCTACAGAACCAATGATGACAGGGAAAGATCCCGCTATTCCACCTATGACTGTATTCTGGGCAGTATTTGGTTTAAGTAAAACAGTATAGACTACACTGTAAAATAGAATGGCCGAGAGGGCTAGTATAGATGAGAATATGTTTAATTGAAAAAAGACAAAAAGGGAAGCTATAGCAAGGGAAATTCCAAAGATCCAAGCATTCAAAATAGGTATTCTCTGTGTGGCCAAGGGCCTATTTGCAGTCCGATCCATATTTTGATCTACATCTGCCTCAAAAATTTGGTTGAAAGTGCCACTTGCTCCAATTGCAAGGATCCCACCAAGTATTGTAAGAAGTGCAGTGGTAAGTTGCAGAGAGGGTCCTGCACTAATAGCCATTCCAGATAGGGCGACTAGAGAGAGAAGCCACATCAACCTGGGTTTTGTCAAATAGATGTAATCAGATAAAGGAGGTTTGGAGAGATAGGGAATTCTAGACAGAATACTAGACGGGGATCGAGAAGACTTTTCAGGAGATTGTTCCTCGGGCATAGAGAAAGAAGAGGTATAGAATTCGAGTGAGAAGGTTAGTGCCAAGAAGAAGGCTGTAAAAGGTAATAAGATAATCAATAGGTCGAAAGGCAGAAGTGGTAAAGTGGGAGAGAGTCCAGTTAATTGAATGATGTTTAAACCAAAATATAGACCAAGCCCGACCCACAATAATATGTTAACTTTTATGGAATTATTTCGATTGAGAAATAAGGAATAAATGATTGCAAGTCCTATGAAAATAAAAGATAAGGTTGGTAAAAGAGAGAGATTTAAACTGGATATTCCCACCATTCCAAAAATGTAGATGCCCATGCAAACGAGTGATAGAACATAGATTGAAAGGGGGGGATCCTCTTTTGTCACGAATGAAAGTAAACTGTTCATCTATTTATGCACGACGAGTTTGGTTTAAAACAAGTATTTGGTCGTAAAAACTTACTGAATGGAATACGATGCTGCTAGAGTAAGTGCAAGGGCAGCTCCCAAACCAATGAGAATCAAATAACTCAACGATGGGGGATCATATCGTAAGTGTTGGAACCACCCTGCAACCAATACTGCCTTCAGAAGAGATAAAATCATGATGATCCAAAATGCGACCCAGTACATTGTACTTAGCCAGCCTGCGAATTCGACAAGGACCTGTACTGTTGCAGAGATGAACAATGCCACGTATATTATTGTATAAGTTTTAAGTGATACCATTTTTTGATTACCTCACAATATATAGAATAGGGGAAATAGGAATAGCCATACAATGTCAACAAAGTGCCAGTATAGACCAAAGTACTCGAGGACCCTATTGTCATTCAGATAGGCACCATTCCAGGCACGTCCTATAAGCCAGATGCAAATTATAAGACCACCAATTACGTGTGCCCCATGGAGACCGGTTGTTAAGAAAAAGGTAGAAGTTTTCACATTGGTTGAAAGCCAGTATCCATGTTGGAACAGGTGATTCCATTCTATACCTTTGTTTACTAAGAAACCAATTCCAAGAAGAAGTGTTGTGGTTAGACTTACAACTACCCCATACCTATTCTTTCGTTCTGCCGCGACGAGGGCCAAGATTACAGTGAAACTACTAGTGAGAAGTAAATAAGTGTTCATTAAACCAGGTATGACATCGTCCGGAACAGGAGTCCAGTCGGTCCAACCATAAGCGACTCGAATAAAAATAGCAGTTCCAATAAAGGCTCCGAATAAGACCACATCGGATGCTAAGAAGATCCATACACCAGTTTTCATGTTCTCTATATTCTGGAATGGCCATGCTTCACCAAATCCACCTTCAGGACCTTCAAATCTTTGAACACCAAGTCCAATCATGGATCCTGAGAAAACTATTAGTCCGAGTAGGAGAGTGACTGGATAGATTAGAGAGGGAGAATTTCCTTGGGTGTATCCAGAGAGTCCAATGAGGAAGAACAAAACCCCTACAGATATACAAAATGGCCAAATGCTCGCATGTGTTTCTACATGAGGGGTGGTGATCTCATCACTCATGGGTAGATTCACCCCCATCTGTTTTGATGTTATCTGGTAAGAATTCTAGTTTTCCGTTTTCATAGGTAGGAGTCCCTTCCCAATTTTCCAAAGGTGGTGGAGAAGGTAGAGCCCATTCTAGTGTAGATGCATATTTCCAGGGAGATGGTCCAGCTTCTTCTCCACGGGAGAGACTTACAAAGAAATTGTATAGCATTACAGCAAACGAAACTGCTAAGATTAATCCACCGATGGTGGCCATTTGATGCCAGGGTATCAAGGACGGAGAGTAAGTGAAAACTCTACGTGGAGTTTCCCAAGCGATGAACAATGGGAAATAAAGTAGATTGAAACCTATGAAATATAATACGAAATTCACCTTACCCAAGAACTCATCATACATTCTACCAGTTATTTTTGGGAACCAATAGTAAATTGCTGCGACTAGTCCGG
Organism: Candidatus Hikarchaeum yamanae; assembly: GCF_009889665.1. Classification (NCBI taxonomy): domain Archaea; kingdom Methanobacteriati; phylum Methanobacteriota; class Candidatus Hikarchaeia; order Candidatus Hikarchaeales; family Candidatus Hikarchaeaceae; genus Candidatus Hikarchaeum; species Candidatus Hikarchaeum yamanae. The sequence goes on from NZ_WTZR01000009.1 coordinate 21,495, forward strand.
TTACACCACCAACCATGACGTAATGGAAGTGTGCAACTACCCAATAGGTCCCACGGAATTCGTAGTCGAGCACTACAGCGCCCAAAAAGACTCCGGTGATTCCACCAATGATAAATAAAATCAACCCGCCAAATGCAAAGAGGAAGGGGGTGGTAAACTGAATTCTTCCTTTTAGGAGAGTATAGATGAGGGCAAATACCATCAAATCGAATGGAAGCGATATTCCAATGGTAGTTATCATGATGATTGTTTTTATTTCGAGGTTGATCCCTGTGAGGAACATGTGGTGCATCCAAACCACGAAACTTTGGACAGTAACGAGAACAAGGGCTGCGATAAACCATTTTCGTCCAACAATTCGTTTGCCTGTGAACGTCTGGAAAATCTCTGCCATTGCACCGAGGGCCGGGAAAAATACGATGTAGACCTCAGGATGGCCGAAAAACCAGAACAAGTGAGTCCATAAGAGAGATCCTTGCGTTCCAGTAGTTGAAAAGTAGGTTGTTCCTAAGATCCTATCAGAGGATAGAATCATCAATGCAGCAAGCAGTGCAGCAAATGCAAATAGCATCATCCATACTGTTAACAGTATAGTCCAAGTGAACAAAGGCATGTTAATTAATGTCATGCCTTTGGCACGCATGCGGTGGATAGTGGTGAGGAAATTAACAGATCCCGCAGTAATAGCAACTGAAAAGATAAATAATGCCAAGATTGCAGAAGTGGCACCGACTTGGGGGGTAAATGCAGGGAGGTTCAAAGGCGCATATACAGTCCACCCTCCATTGAATGTTCCCCCTTGGAAAAATGAAATCCCGAGTAAAATTCCAGAAATTAAATAAAGCCAATAACTCAAAGCATTTAGGCGGGGGAATGCCAGATCTCTTGCACCTATTTGTAAAGGAACTATGTAATTGGCAAATCCAAATGCAAATGGGGAAAGGAACCAAAATACCATTATCAGACCGTGTGCGGTGACGGATTGGTTATATGCAAAGGCAGATAGTAATCCTTCTCCGGGGGCACGGGGCAACCAAAGTTGTAATCGGATTAATAGGGCGAGAACACCGCCCATTACTAAGAAAAATAAAGAGGTTACAATATAAAGAATTCCAATGTCTTTGTGATTTGTTGTTACTAACCATCGTTTGATAGAGCTCATTGGTGGGAGGCCATGTTCATCGGAGTGGCCACCATCGGTTTGTAAAAGTTTATTCATAGTTAACTACCTTTATTTTTAGTTTTATTCCATTGTTCGAACTCGGAATTTTCTAGTATTATTATATCTGCTTTCATGTAAGAATGGCCAGCTCCACAGAGTTCGTAACAGGCGGAATCATATGTTCCGGTAGACTCGGCTAAGAACCAGGTTTCGGATATATGCCCAGGGGCTGCATCGGCTTTTATACGGAGATCTGGAGAACCAAAATTATGCAACACATCTCTTGAAGTTATCTTCAAAACTGTGACTCGATCCACTGGTGCTCGGAGTACGCCTGTTGATTGATAGCCATCAGGGTAAGTGAAGAGGAATCCGAACTGGTATGCTTCAACTTCAACGGTTAGTGCACCGTCTACTTGAGACGGTTGGGCTTCGACGTATAAGAGTGAACCATATGTCCAGACGACAAGGGCTATTACTACCACTGCGCTCAGAAGGAGAGACTTGAGTAATTTGTTCCCATCGTCGACGGGAGGGGGCAATTCCCCTAGTTTGGGGCGATCTACATCGTCTTTTTTAGGAGCAGAACCCTCTCTATATCGGTATGCTTGGATGAGCATATAAGCGATAACAATCACACCGACGATAGTTCCAAGAAGTACAAAGATAAAGAAAATTTGGTCGAAAATAAAATTCCTACTTCCTGTTGGGAAAATCTGAAGGATGTTTGATCCAGCTAAGAGGAAACTGAAACTAAAATCTAACACGTATAATTTTGGACGGTTAGGGTACTTATCTATTACGACCTATGCTCGTAAAACCCTCATACAGGTTTATTCTCATTGAGTGGTTCAAAGGTGGATCAAATTTAAATTATCCGGCCAAGACAAATGCATAAATATACGCAAGTCCCATCAAAGTTAGCATTATTAGAGAACATATTTTTAAATGGTAAATAAATAATTGATCAGATTCTTTCAGAGAGAGATTTGCATATTCCTCACTTATTTCAGTAGAGCACTGGTCGGGGTGGGATTCGACCAGATGGAAGACTAGGTGTTCCTTTGTGGAGCATATGAATTCGCAAAGGTGGCATTGTTCGACGGTATCGTTAGAAGTGGGAACTGAAAACTCTATTCCAATTAGTGAAGTTTGTTCCATAATGAGAATGGTAGAAAATGCAGTGAAATAAAATTATTCTTATGTTGCCAAGGGAGAAGTGACTATCCAAAGGCTGAACATAGTATATAAGATCATAATAAAAATAACAGGGTATTGACTGCGGAGTGGTTGTAAACGGCCGCTGAAAAGTTTAAATGAGATGCAATGTGAAATCCAAACTGAGCATATATGGCCAAGTAAAATGAAAATTAAAGCCACTATCGGGATCCAAAATGGGAGGGGAGAGGGGTAGAATGAAGGAGGTTGTAAGGGATGGAAAATCGTGGAGATGAAGGCTGTAGAAAATGTTAGAATATATCCTATAAAATGCGCGATATGGTAGCCAGCTGCAATGGGCAAGAGGGAAACTGCAAATTTAATATTAAGAGAGTGAATGGAAATATAAGTGCCAGAGATTCTGTGCATCGTCGTGATTGCATAATGATAGATTGCATAAAAAATTCCATGTCCAGCTACAAGAGAAATGAAGTGTATCATTAAAATTGGAATTCCCAAAGAAAGTAAAGGTAACAAGACCCATTCATTCCAAAATTGTGTGGAGATTAGACCATCATAAGTTGTGATGAAAAGAATGGTAATTATGAATAAAACTTCATGACGTGCAGAAAGGCCAATGTTGTCAGTTCCTTTTACTAGTTTTTGCCCAGGTAAATGGAGATTGAGAGAGTTTGTGGAAAGAGTCAGTAATGACATCTCCCCATAGCATGTAAAAAATTTGGAGATGGGATCTGCATTTGTAAACCATGGTTCGGATCCATAGATGAAAGATCCTAGTAGTGTTAGGAGAGTATAAAAGATAAGGAAAATGGAGAGTGTATAAGGAGAATAAGTGATATCAGAACCTACTTCGATTAGAACAAAAACCAGAAGTCCAAGTGAAGCAGGCCAAGAACCCAATTTAGAGGGATATGGGCGGTTGAGGGATGGAATTATAGTTGAAATTGATTTCCAAGGGTTGAGTTTTTCCCAAGTATTTCCAAATAGATATACAGTCATCGTATAGCCAGCCCACCAGACAACCCATACGAAAAGGATTGCAAAGTTAGAAGTGGGGTTTTGAGGACCGATAAATCCTAAAATTAAAGTGTAAATTAACAGAAACACAGACAAGAACTGAATAATTGGGAGGTTTAATTGAGGGAATTGAAGAAGTGGTAGGCTTAGTTGGTAACCATTTATTCGGTTAATGAGTTGTCTTTGAGTCACGAGGCTGACAAATAAAAATGAAACACCAATGATAACGCCACCAGTAAGAACAAAAAGCCAAGTTGGGATGATGGCAGGTTCATTGGTCAGAGGCAACCCCCCAGCGTGTGCTGCGACGGGTGTGGATAAAAAATAAACCGATAAGCTGATTAAAAAAAGTAATTGTGACGTTTGTTTAAATAAAAGGCGCCTCCTCATGAGAGAATTAATTGTGTTACGATCACCAACAGGATTAGAGTTGCAAAAGTGATGGTGATCATGGCAAGGGCCCATGCGTGGGACCCACCACGAGATCTTATAGATGCGTAAAGACCAGATAGAAGATAAGAGAACAATAGAAGTGAGAAGAGTGCAAGGAAAACAATAACCGAAGTTTGAGCGTCGAAATCAAACGACTGAGAGCTAAGAAACACCACTGTAAATGCAGAGATACCTAGAACTAAAGTTGAGAACAAGACCAATCGCAAGTAGGGAAGAGTTTCTGTGAAATTTAGATTGAATTTAGAAGAATTAGTAGGAGGAGTATGATTCCAATCTTTTAAACGTAGGAAAACGGCAACTATGGTGAGGAAAAATGCACCCATGAGGATAGAACTTAGTAAATAGCTAGGTCCGGACATAAGAAATATCCAGAAATCTCTTTTTCAGGGTGATAAAAGTTATTTCTTAGTTGTCACAGTCGGGGTAGAAAATATGGGATAGTATTTTAAATGGTAAAAGTATAGAATATATATGAGCTCGAATGACGGAATGGGTACTATTGAAGCGCACTTGGCGGAGCAAGAATATTACAAGCCCCCAAAGGAATTTATTGAACAAGCAAACGTAAAGAGTTCAGATATTTATGAACGGTTCGATAAATTTCCAGATGGGTTCGAAGAGTATGCCAACTTACTCGACTGGTATGAGAAATGGGATGAGACATTTGATGGATCGAATCCTCCATTCTATAAATGGTTTAAAGGGGGAAAAATAAATGCGTCCTATAATTGTATAGATCGTCATCTCACCAATAGGAAAAATCAAACTGCATTGCTATGGGAAGGAGAAAATGGAGAACAAAAAAATATCAGTTATCAGGATTTATATCGAGAGGTAAATGAAATTTCTGCAGCTCTGAAATCAATAGGAGTAAAGGAGAATGACATAGTTACACTTCATCTTCCAATGGTACTAGAACTTCCAATGACTATGCTAGCATGTGCGCGGATAGGGGCACCCCATTCAGAAGTTTTTGCTGGTTTTTCTGCAAGCGCACTTGCAGATCGGGTTCAAGATGCAAACTCAGAATATATAGTTACGATTGATGGGTATTATAGGAGGGGTGAATTTTTAAACCATATAGAAAAAACAGATGCGGCAGTGGAAGAAATGGGAGGGGATCCGACAGTATTGGTATGGACGCGTCATGAAAAACCGATGGTGGAAATAAAAGATGAATATATTCTGTTGAAGGAGCTCCAGGGAGAGTATAAAAGAGAATATGTTGATCCAGTAGAAAGAGATGCAGAAGACATACTATTTTTAATGTACACTTCAGGGACAACGGGGAAGCCAAAGGGATGCCAACATAGAACTGGAGGGTATCTTTCGTATGCAACGGGTACATCGAAATATGTCTTGGATATTAAGCCAGAGGATACGTACTGGTGTGCCGCAGATATTGGGTGGATAACAGGTCATTCGTATATTGTGTATGGCCCTCTTGCTTTGGGTACAACTAGTGTCATGTACGAGGGGACCCCAGATTATCCCCATAAAGGTAGGATTTGGGAAATTGCTGAGAGATATGATGTGGACATTTTCCATACATCTCCTACAGCAGTGAGAATGTTTATGAAATGGGGAGAAATCCATTTACAAGGGTATAACTTTAACTTTAGATTGATGACTAGCGTCGGGGAACCAATTCAACCAGAAGCGTGGATGTGGTATTACGAGCATATAGGCAAAGGATCAGCGGTAATCGTGGACACATGGTGGCAAACAGAAACAGGAGGCCACATGATTACTAACTTACCTGCCTTGTCAGATATGAAACCGGGGAGTGCAGGGCTTCCTGCTCCGGGGATTAAACCAATGATCGTTGATGGAGAGGGTAAAGAAATAGAAACAAAAGGTGGCCAGGCGGGGAATCTTATAATAACTAGACCATGGCCAGGAATGTTACAAACAGTATATGGAGATGATGACAGATTCATCGAAACTTACTGGAAAGAATTTTCAGATACTAGCTCAACGGAATGGGAAAAATGGTCATATAAAGCAGGAGACGGTGCAGTTCAAACCATAGATAAGTATTTTAGAATTTTGGGTCGACTTGATGATGTTATGAATGTTGCAGGGCATCGATTGGGCACCATGGAGCTTGAATCAGTGATAGTAGAGGTTAAGTCGGTGGCAGAAGCGGCTGTTGCTGCTAGGAAACATCCAGAAAAAGGAGAAGTTCCAGATGCATATGTCATATTAAGAGAAGGTATCGAAGCATCAGATTTGATTCGGGATGAAATAAACAAATCAGTTGAAAATGGAATCGGTAAGTTTGCCCGTCCTGCAAATGTAATATTTGTAGAGGACCTGCCCAAGACTAGATCTGGAAAGATAATGAGACGTTTGCTAGAAGATATTTCAAACAATGAAGAACTAGGAGATACAACAACGCTTAGCGATCCAACTGTAGCAGAGAAAATAAGAGCTCAAATTCATGAGAATGGGAAATAGAGACTAGTTGTTTCTACGAGTAGTTTCGACTAGAGGGTGACGGGCATAATCTACAATAGTTATATCGTGGATCGTGGTCAGTCCCTCTTTTGCTGCAGTCTTTGCCATTCCTAATTCTACAGAATCATCTAAGATTAATACATAAGCATCCATCTTTTCAATTCCTAAGGAGTGCGCTGCTAGAGCTCTATGGTGCCCATCAGCCAGGTACAAAGAATCATTGCAATCGATGACAACGAGTGGTTCTGCCAAACCATTTGAAAGTTCATAACTCCTTCCTTCCAGTTCATCTGCGTAGACCGTTTTTTGAGTGGGTATGAGTAATCTGATGAATATTTTTTTTCGTTTCTGAGTTATTTTGATTTCGTGGATGGACTCCAAAGTTCGCAGGAGTTTTCCTACTTTTTCAGGAGTGGCCCGTTCTATTTGGCTTCGGATAACATCTGAATTGGAAATTATTCCGGCTAAATTGCCTGCATCATCTACAACAGGGAGCTTCTGGATTCCAGATCGCAGGATGACCCTGGCTGCATCTTGGACGGACATTCCAGGATGTGCAACCAATAAATTCTTACTCATGACTTGGAAAATAGAAACATTGTCGCTGGAAAGGAGTAGATCCCTAGCGGTGACGAATCCAACAACTTGTCTCCCAACACAAACGGGGAAACCATCATGACCAGTTGAATCTATTTTTTTAGCCACCTCTGCAACTGAATCATCGGGAGAAACTACCTCTACTTTTAGAGTCATATACTGAGAGACAATGGGCCGCGGTTCATTGGAAGGGGTAGTATAACTCATATGTTCGGATAAAGAAGCTTGTATGATAAAAGCTCCATCATAAAGATTAGTTAGAAAAGGAGATGGGAAATGCCCAAGTAGTTATGAAAGTAGAATGGTAGCGGCTTCCATTGCGAAATTTGAGATGACTGAAAAGAAGGGCAGACTTAGAATAGTTATTAGTGTGGCAATGAATATTGCTGCATATATTCCAAGGGGAATGCCACGAGAAGAGATGTTCAGCTCAGAGGTGGGTTGATCTATCCACAAGGCTTTCACCATCCGAGAATAGAAATAAAGAGATACTGCGGAATTGATTGCGCCAATTGCTGCAAGCCACCAGAATCCGGCTCCCACAGCTGCCATGAATAGAACATATTTTGTTAAGAACCCACCACCAGTTGGCAATCCTGCTAGAGAAAATAAGAATATTGTCATGGCGACTGATACTACTGGTGCTTTGAGTCCTAGGCCGTGATAGTCTTTGAAAGTTGGGCCTATCTTCCAATGTTCAGCGAGGGCGATGAATAAAAATGCCCCAGTATTCATGAATCCATATACCATCAAATGCATCATACTAGCTCCGATAACTAGTGCATCTTGAGACCCAGTCAGTGCCGCAAGACCAATCAAGACATAGCCTGCGTGCCCTATTGAAGAATAAGCCAGCATTCTCTTGACATTCTCTTGTAGAACAGCTGCGAAGTTTCCAAGTGTCATTGTAAGTACAGCAAGAATTTGGATTGCAAGTGTCCAGTCGAGTCCAATGGCAGAGATCACATCGATAGGAAATGCTTCAATTAAAATTCTGAACGCTAGGATGAATCCGGCAGCTTTCGACGCAGAGGAAATGAATGCACTGATAGGAGAAACTGCTCCTTCGTAAGCATCGGGGGCCCAGAAGTGAAATGGGACGCTTGTGGTCTTAAATGCAAGACCTCCGATTACCATCAGGATACCAATTCCAAGAAGTCCAGAAATTGAAGAAGAATGGAGTATTGACTGAGAAATTGCACTTAAACCCAGACTGCCAGTTGCCCCATAAATGAGACTAGATCCATAAACAAATATAGCAGAAGATAGAGCCCCAATTAAAAAATATTTGAGTCCGGATTCGGTGCTACTTTCATTGGTTTTTAAGTAAGTGACTAGAGCATAGGAAGGTAAAGACGCCAATTCCATAGCTATGAAGGCAATGACTAAAGAATTTGCAGAAGCCATGAGGCTCATCCCTGTTGCCGCTAGTAAGAGAAGGGAATAATATTCTGCTTGATTGCCTAGTTTGCCTATGTAGTCGTAGCTAGCGATAGAAACTAGCAAGGTCACGGAAGAAATGATAACAACAAAGAATAGGCTCGATCCGTCGACGACTAACTGGCCTCCGAACAGAGAACCTAGTTGCAGATTGGAAGAGGACAGGAATACAGCAGTTGAAATTGAACCAAGAGATCCAATCACTGCAAGGGCAGTTAGAATGACTAATTTTGTGGATTTACGGAAAATAGTATTATACCCAAGTATCAAAAGAGCCGATAAAAGCAGGCATAATTGAGGTAGGAGTAAGGTTAACTCAGACATTAGATTGACCTCCAAATAAAGAGACTAACGGCTCGACTGCATCTTGAATCATTTCGAATATGATATTGGGTGCAATGCCAAGGGCAATAATGATTAGCAAAATGATTACCAAAGGAGCTATATCAGATATTTGGGGGAGAGTAAGGTCGGGATTTCCTCTGATTTCAAAAGAGCCAAAAAATACACGCTGTATAGTTAGTAGGAGGTATCCTGCTACGATTACTATCCCAAACATAGATACTGCGGTGAAAAGTTTTGCAAATGGGAAACTTGCTTCAAACGCGCCTAAGAAAATGAAAAGTTCTGCTGCGAAACCGGACATGAGAGGCAATCCCATATAACCAAAAGCACCTGCTATGAAAATTAGAGATGTGATAGGCATCTTATCAGCCAAACCAGAGAGATCGTTGATAGATCGAGTATGAGTTGCGTTGTAAATCAAACCGACGGACATGAATAAGAGTCCGGATAGCAATCCGTGGCTTATCATTTGGAAAGTTGCACCTCCTAGGCCATAGACGGTGTATGCAGTCAGGCCTAGAAGGACATATCCCATGGAAGAGATTGAAGAATATGCAACAATGCGTTTCAAATCCGTTTGTGCTAGGGCCAAAAATGCCCCATAGATAACGCTAATAACTGCAACTAAAGCAATTATGCTAGCCCATTTTTGGGCGATGTCAACGAGGAGTGTGAAATTGAATCTGAGAAGTGCATAAGTTCCCATTTTAAGCAGAACTCCTGCCAATATCACAGATGCGGGGGTGGGGGCCTCTACATGTGCATCGGGGAGCCAAGTATGGAAGGGAACAATGGGAACCTTGACTCCGAATCCCACGAACATGGCTAAGAAGACTATAGACTTTAGATTGTGAGGATCTAAAAGGCCCAGCCCTCCTAATTTTCCCCCTTGTAATGCAGCAGAGATCTCAATTAAATCGAATGATTGGATGGAGTCGCCTAATCCAAAAATCAGGGCTATGAATCCAATAAACATGATCAAACTAGCGATGTTTGTGTAAATGAAAAATTTGATGGCAGCATATTTTCTTCGTTCACCACCCCATATTGCTATTAAGAAATACATTGGAATCAGAACCGCTTCCCAGAAGATAAACCATACAAAGAAATCAAAGGCCACGAAAACTCCGAAAAGGGCTGCCTCGATAAGTAATATGAGTCCATAAAATTGTGATTTTCTTTCGGTTATGGGAGTCCATGCAGAAAGAATAGCAAGCGGTGTTAAGATAGAGGTCAGGAGAATGAGAGGCATGCTGATGCCATCGACGCCGACATGCCAACTCAAGGAATAAGATCCGAGAGATACCCAAGGTACGTATGTTTCGAATGCGATTACACTTCCACTGAGTAGAGCATTTCCACTCCCATTGAAATTAAGCCACATTATCAGAGTTCCGATGAGAGGGACCAAACTCAAATAAAATGAAAGTTTGGGTGACTTTTCGTTTGGTGAAAATAATATGAACAATCCACCGAGAAACGCAGAAAAAATGGTTAATTCAATTAGCATGTTAGAACCACCCGCCCCATATTGCGAATATAAGTAGAATTAATAGCAATCCCAAGGAGAGAAGTAAAGCGTAATTGGTCACCACTCCAGTTTGGAGTTTTCGAATGACATTGCTGATAGAAAGGCTTGTTGAACTGAGTTTATTTACTAATCCATCAACGTATTTTTCATCGAAAATATTTGCTAAATTAGCAAGTTTATTTTGGGTCATATTAGCAATCATTAGCTGGTAATCATCTTGGTAATAATTGTTCATTAGAATGTGGTAAATGGTATTGAACCGGGTGGAGTAAACAGTCCCAGATTCCGTGGGGTTGGGAGACTCATAAATTTTCCATGCAAGTGCCATGCCAGATAGAGCAATTGAGAGAGACAGAACTGCAGATATTAATGAGGAGAAGTGAGCAGAATGATAGCCAGAAAAGGACTCTATAAGTTCATGATAATGGTGAGCTGTTAGATTGGCAGGTGCAGTGTCGAGCCAATGATGTAAATAGGAAAGGTCGAGTCCTAAGAGGTCGCCTACAGGAACCATATTGATTGTCCCGGCTATAAGAGAAAGTATACCTAGCGTAACTAAGGGTAATTTGATATTCCAACGCAGGGTATGAGGATCCTTTGCGGCTTTTGATCGAGGGGTACCGTGGAAGGTTAATGAGATCATTCTAAAAGTGTAAAAACCAGTTACAAAGACTGCTATTAGACCAAAGGCATACCCAATCAGTAAAATGGGAGAACCTCCCAAGCCATAATTCAAGGTTTCTAAGAGAACCTCATCTTTAGACCAAAATCCAGCGAACGGAAAGATCCCAGCCAATGCGAGGGATCCAAATATAAAAGACCAATAAGTAACAGGGAGTTTTTCTCGAAGTCCACCCATATTCCACATATCACCATCATGATGCATTGCGATTATTACAGCTCCTGCTCCCAAGAAAAGCAATGCTTTGAAGATTGCGTGAGTGGTGAGGTGGAAGACTCCAGCCACGTAACCACCTGCTCCTAAAGCGAGCATTATGTAACCATATTGACTTATTGTAGAATAAGCCAAGACTTGTTTGAGTTCGTGTTTGACCGTTGCCATCGTTGCGGCGAGTAATGCGGTGAATCCACCAACGAGTGCGATGGTGGCCAAGGCAGTAGGAGACAATGCGTAGAACCCGTATATTCTTGCTACTATATAAACACCGGCTGCAACCATGGTTGCTGCGTGGATAAGTGCAGATACAGGTGTGGGGCCTTCCATGGCATCTGGGAGCCAAGTGTGAAGAGGGAACTGTGCAGATTTTCCAATAACACCGCCTAATATTAGAAGTCCAATTATAGTGACCCAAAGTTGTGGATCGAGTCCATGTAAATTGTGACCTGCAAGGATAGCAGATTTTGCTAGAACTGGGAAAGAATTCGGGCCCGCGAAATTGGCAGTTCCGAATATGACTAAAACTGCAACTACTCCTATGAGGAAAAAGTAATCTCCAAACCTAGTTACTAAAAATGCTTTTGTGGCAGCTTTGGGAGGTGCATCTTCGCGGAACCAGAATCCAATTAATATCCAAGAACAAAATCCAACTAACTCAAAAAAGATGAAGGACATCAATAAATTATCTGAGATGACAAATGACAACATGCTAAATGAAAATAAGGATAGTCCTGCATAATATCGGAATAATCCTTGCTCATTTTGATCATTCATATAGCCAAGACTATGTATGAAAACTAGAAGTGCTATGAGAGAAACTATGATAAGCATAAGTGCAGAGAGGGGATCGATTAAAAATCCAAAATGGAGATCGGAAACGGTCCAATTTGCCCATACGTAAGCAGATTGGTTGAAGAAATTTCCAGAGTAAACGAGGGGGAGTAGAGAGAGAGATATCAAAAGAGATCCAGATAATGCAATTATACCAGGAATTGCCCCACGTTTTGGTAAAGTGGAGGGTGCAAATTGACCTGCGAATAAGGTTATCAAAAAGGCCATTAAAGGCAAAAGTGGTATTGCTGCAATTAGATCAAATGAATCCATGGTTACCACCTCAATGTCACAGCTTTGGTGACATCAATACCAGAGAAATTCTTATACAATACTAAAATGATCCCAATCCCAACAGCAACTTCTGCTGCTGCAAGTGCCAAAATGAATAATGAGAAAACCTGCCCGGTCAAGTTTCCATGTAATGCTGAAAATGCTACAAAATTTAAATTTGCAGCGTTTAGCATGAGTTCAATGGAAATGAGAAACATGAGGGCATTTCGACGTGTTAGTACGCCGAAGAGACCAATGGAGAAAATTGCTGCAGACAACAAGATATAGTAACTTATAGGAACCATATTAATTTTCACCTGCCATGTCTCTTCTGGCTAGCATAACGGCCGCTACAAGGGCGGCAACGAGGGCTATATCAATTATCTCAAATGCTGCTAGGAAACCTTCACTTGGGATGGATGCCCCGGGTAGGTCGAGCATGGCATAGCCAATGCTTTTAGTTATCAAAGCGCCATCTTGGAAACCGATTGGGAGTGCAAAGGGAGTATTTAGTAGTATGCTTGAAAATAAAATAAAAAATATAATTGCACCCACTCCACGGGCTAGGTGCGGCCCGAGATTTAGTCCAGGGGATGTCATAGCTGTTGGGTCTAATTTTCGGCGAATTAACATTATGGCGAAACTAATTAGGATGAGAACACCACCTACGTAGACGAGGACTTGCATTGCTGCGATGAATTCCGCTGATAAAATTACATAGTGAACTGCGATACTCAAAAGTGCTACCCCTAGAAGTAGGGCAGAATGCCACACGTCTTTTACCAAAACTACCCCAGCGCTACTGAGTATAGTTACCCCAGCAAAAAATGAGAATACCAACAAATCATACATGCTAGTTTCAATCATTGGTAATCAATTTCTCCATCTATTTCACCAACCCAAGCTGACCGAGTTGGTTCGCGGGAGGCAAGGGGATCAAGACCTTTGTACCAAGGGACATTTTTAAGCTGTTCTTTGTTGTAGACTAAATCAGCTTTAGTATCTCCTGTGAACTCAAATTGTTGGGTCAATACAATGGCATCTACAGGGCAGACTTCCTCGCATAATCTGCAATAAATGCACTGGCCTATGTGGAGATTATATTCTTCTCCTTGACGTTTGTCATCTAATTTGATTTCAATAGTATCGTTGGGACAAACTATCTCGCATTGGCGACACCAAATACAACGTTCTTGGCTAAATTTATGAACTCCTCGGAACCGGGGAGAGACATGGGGAACTGACTCGGGGTATTCGATTGTAAATGTCTGACCATCTAGAGCATGTTTCATTGTTGTTGCCATAGATTGAAGAATTCCGATCATGCTATAACACCTACCAATACTGCGGTGAAAATTAAGTTAATGAATGACAACGCCAACAAACCTTTCCATCCAATTTCAATCATCTGATCAATTCGAACACGAGGGATGGCGGCCCGCATCCATTGAGTGAATAGAAACACACTCCAAATTTTTAATAAAAACCAGATAAACCCAGGTATAAAAGATAGGGAAGAAATGGGTGCTGCGGGGCCACCTAAAAAGAGGGTTGCGATGATAGCACCGCCTAGGAAAACATGTAAAAATTCCCCAAGGAAAAACAAAACAAAGTATACTGAAGAATATTCAGTTACATATCCTGCAACAAGTTCAGTGGGTGCTTCAGGTATATCAAAAGGGTTTCTGCCTATTTCAGCTAAGTTTGCAACTAAAAATAAAATAAAAGCGAATGGATTTACAAAAGCAAACCAAGAGGGAATAGCGACCCCGGCAATTATTATTAGAGGGTCCGCTTGTGCCGATACAATTTCACTTAGGCGTAAAGATCCAGCGAATAAAACAACAGAAGCTGCAGTTACTATGAGGGGGATTTCATAGGCTATATTCATTGCCACTGCTCGGAGTCCACCCAGCATAGAAAATTTATTGTTGGAAGAATACCCTCCTATCACAACCCCGACGGATGCTATAGAGGCCACAGCGAAAACAAAAACTAAACCGGTTTCGGGATCCGCTAATTGAAGAGGACCCCCCATGGGAATAACTGCAAATCCCAATAGTGCGGAAAAAGGAAGAATCAGAGGTGCAATGTCCCAAGACGGGCGATCCACACCTTCGGGGACTATGAGTTCTTTTGCTAGTAAACGGATAGCGTCGGCTACAATAATTAGCAGGCCAAGGGGCCCAAGTCGATTGACTGCTATTCGGTCTGTGAAAACAGCGGTGATTTTTCTTTTTGCCCAGGGGCCAGCAATTCCTGCAGAAATTAACATTATATTTCCAATTAAAAATGCTGCAATGAATGCAGAGATAATAGTTCCAATAAATCCATCAAATCCTAAGAGATGGTATATTGCGTCTACGAGAGGTGTCTGGGTACTAAGGATAAAGTTGATCACCGATCGACCTCCCCAAGAACTATATCCAGACTGCCTAGAGCTGCAATTAGATCGGGTACTAATCCACCTTCGGCCATTTCAGATAGTGTGGAAAGATTGCTAAAACAAGGACTGCGAATCTTAAATCGGGCTGGTTGTTGGGTCCCATCGGAACGTATGTAGATTCCAAGTTCTCCTTTTGCAGCTTCAACTGCCCTGTAGATTTCTGCGTCTGCAGGTGGTTTGATTGTACGAGGGACATTTGATTGAATTATCCTGTCGTCTTCTGGCCAAGATTCTAGCAAAGATACGCACTGTTGGATAATTTTTGCAGATTGTTCAACCTCGCCTAGCCTGACCAAAAATCTAGAATAGATGTCGCAACCATCTTTGGTTACAACATCCCAGTCGAGATTTGGATAATATCCATAGGGATCATCCCTACGGAGATCATAGTCAATTCCGGAGCCTCGGGCTACAGGTCCAGTTACACCATACTGCCGAGCTACGTCGGGAGACAAAATTCCAATATCGACGCATCTTAATTGGAAAATTTCATTAGAGGTCATTAAATCAGAATATTCTTGGATTCCTGCAGGGACTGCGTCCAGGAAAGTTTGAATTTTAGATAAGAATTCATTTCGGGGTTCTGGTAAATCCCATACAACACCACCAAGACGGAAATAATTAAACATCATTCGTTGACCTGTCAAGTCTTCTAGTATTGATTGAACGATTTCTCGATCTCGCATAGCGTACATAAAGATGGCAGTGAAATCGCCGTAAATATCTAATGCAAATGTTCCGACTGCTAAGAAGTGTGCACATATACGGCAAAGCTCGGCACCCATGGTTCGGAGAATTTCGGCATATTCAGGGACCTCTATATTAACCAGATCCTCCGCTGCTCGAGCATATGCCCATTCATTGAGCAATCCTGCAGATGCGTAGTCCCAGCGGTCGGGATATGGCATTATCTGGTAGCGATAATTCAATCCTTGGGCCATCTGTTCTTCGCAGCGATGGAGATAGCCGATATCTGGGTCGACTGCTACAACATGTTCTCCGTCAAGCACTGTTTTTAGATGCAATACACCGTGAGTTGCAGGATGATGAGGACCTATGTTGATGAACATAGTGTTGTCGTCCAGAGTATGTTGGAGGGGATTTTCGTGCTCTTGTAATGTTATGATTTGAGGTTTATTTTGATCATAGTCTAAACTGAGTGGATGCCCTTGCCAAGTGTCGGGTAGAAGAATACGCCGGAGATCTGGATGCCCCACATAATTAATTCCAACTAGATCATATGCTTCTCTTTCATGCCAATCTGCGGTTCGAAAAACAGAAGACGCAGATTGGTTCCAGGGATTATTTTTGGGGGATGGAACGACAATACCTAACTCGTGTTGAGGAGCGTCATATTTTCTGAGATGGTATATAGATTCAAAACGGTCCTCGTATTCTTGTGCGGTGACGCATGAGAGATGATCAAATCCGGCTTCTTCCCTAAGTAAAGTCAATGTTTCTTCAACCGCATCTGGTCGAATTACAAATGCAGGGGCGTTGACGTGATCTTCTTTTTGTAGGACGAGATCGCCGAGCATTTTTTCCAATTTGGTATAATCTAAAGTACCATTTTTAGATACTCCAATCACATTTTTAATAGGAGTAGTTGCAGAGCTCATGGGGAATCGCTCCAATTATAGCGCATGACTAGATCGTTTTCAGAGATTTGATCCGCGAGTTGTTCTATAAGTTCGTGGGTATCAAGATCGCCAAATTTTTCGAGTTCATAAGGGTCGACGGTCACAGGAGAACGTTGTCCGCTGATAATACGTTCTTGTAGCTTTACTATTCCATAGACTAATGCTTCTGGTCGGGGAGGGCATCCAGGAACATGGATGTCAACGGGTAAAATTTCTTCAACGCCTTTTACCACGTTGTATCCTTTATGGAAAGGGCCTCCTGAAATTGTGCAAGAGCCCATACCAACTACAAATTTTGGTTCGGGCATCTGATCATAAACGCGCCTCATTCTAGGTGCGAATTTAGAAACGATTGTTCCGGGGACAATCATTAAATCTGCTTGTCTGGGTGAGGCTCTAGGGACACCTGCACCGAAACGGTCCAGATCGTGTTTCACTGCGAAAGTGTGCATCATTTCAATACTGCAGCATGCTATTCCAAATTGAAGAAGGAAAAGTGAAGATCCACGCACCCAATCCATAAATGAATCGAATTTTGTCAGGATGAAAGGGGAAGATCCGAATGCTTCTCGCAACCGTGAATTAAGACGTGGGTCTACTGTCATGGTGGCACCTCAGTTTCAGAGATAGCTTCAGAAACGATCCATTGGATTGCTCCGGTACTCCATGCCCAAATGAGTCCTACGAAAAGGACTGCTATGAAAATCAACATAGGTACAAGAGCCCAGAACAAGTCGTATGCTGCTACGTCTCGGTATATGAGTGCCCAGGGGAAAATGAAGATAGTTTCTATGTCAAACACTACAAACAATAGAGCGACCATATAGTACTGAATGTCAAATCTAAATTGGGTAGAACTAGTGGGAATTTCACCGGACTCATACGCTGTTCTTTTTCCAGCGACGGGGACGGTTGGACGAAGGAGAGAAGAGATGAGGATCATCCCAAGCGGAATGATCAATGCCACAAATGCCAGCATACCAATAGCAAACCAAGGATTCATGAGTAGGTTACTTGATGTTTATGTGGATTTGAGTCCGTATAAGTGTTAATTTGTTGAATTGTGAATTGAGATGCCTATAGCTTGAAAAAAGGTGTTAGTTTTTAGCTATAAAATAATCTTCGTGAATGAAGAAAATTATGTCAACGTTGAACTGGCGAATTTCATGTTCAATTTGATGGTATTCTGACAAGAAGGGTTGTATCTCATCTATTTCGTTTGAGCGTGCTATGATGACGGGGGGGGTTTGATCTTCAAGAATTGTTTCGAAAGACAATATGTCTGCAGTACTATCTACGGTTGATCCATATGACTCGAGATACCAGGGGATAGGAAGTCGATTATACCATTCTCCATCTCGAAGCGGGAGAATGTAAGCATCTTCTTCGTTTTCAACTAAAAAGTAATCACCATAAAAGAGTACATCTAATTTAGAATGGCTGACTGAAGCCACTTGGATAGATTGGAGAGTTGCGTGCATATTAGCATCTGGTTGCGCATATTGGACAATGAAGTTGGATTCATCGTACGAGTTGACGTGACTCGTTGAGATAGAAATTCCAATTGTTCCAAGAGATATTAAGAGTAGTAAAATTATAGCTAGGCTTGCCCCTATTTTATCGTTTGAAGTTAAAGATTCAGAGGCCCAATCATAAATTATTGCAGCCCCAACCGCTGCGGGGATGGCAAGTGGCACAACCGTATGGACGACTGCCCAAGATGAGCTGATGTCTATGGAAAGTGGGTAGATGAATAGACTAAATATCCCCCAATAGAATCCTAATGCAACTATGTTTCGGGGATGCTTGCCTCCATAACGATCAGAAAAGAATCCGATGAAGGATAATAGAACCAAAGCGCCTGATGCATTCAAAAGGGAGAGGAGATAATGTTTCAAAAAAGGCAGATATGCATGGTCTGTGGAAGGTCCAAGAATCCACTCTGCAACTAGTTTTGAGGCGGAATCTATAATTGCTGCAGAAAGGACACTTGGTAAAATTAAAGGATGTGAGAAAATATGATCGATACCAATACCTCCAAGCGATCCCGTGCGGGGAGAATAAAATAAGAATAGAATGAAAATGAATTCTATAGTGACCAGCAATAGATGCCGCCTCCAATGCCAAATTGACGCAGATAGGCGAGAAAGGGTCTCAGTTATAATAACAGTCCAGCCTGGTTTTTTGTCACGAAGTAAGAATAGTTTGTGATCGAAGAGTAAGAATGTACAGGCGAATAATATTGCGACATACACAAGGGCATTTTCTTTGGCTGTGAATGCGAGAGCTAGAAATGCACTTGCATAATAGAGGTACTGGGGTTTATGGGTAGAAAGGAACCGCAGACAGTAGCCCACGAAAATGAAAACAAACGCCGCTACAATTACATCATTTCTCATGAATCGGGAGTAGTAAAGAAGTAGAGGATCCAAAGCTAGGAAAAGAGATAACGCTATTAGTTCACGGTTATTTAGGTGGTCGCGGTATAGCCAAACTGCAAGTGGTAATAAACTCCCTATGATTGCCACAGAGATACGAGCAGTAAAGTCATTTGCACCAGCAAACTCAAAAATATAATGATTTATCTGAGGCAAAAATGGACCGTGAACAATTGGCCTATATTGCCATATCCCAGTGTCTACGTAGCGAAGGATATCATAACCCACTCTTCCTTCATCCCAATGGGCAACTCTAGATCCAAGGTTTATTATTCGGAATAAAAGAGACACAAATGAGATGCAAATTATAGCAAGTAGAGTGTGGTCTGTTTTAGACAGAAAAGTACTAAATTGGGATTTCATTGGTGGGTAAAGTAGGTCTACAAACTACAACCTTTCCATCTATCGTCAGAGCTATTAGCCAATCAAGCATTGGACAAATTATGGTAGTAATAGGAATGGTAGTAGCAGAGTTTAATAGACCGATTACAGAACGTATGGAGGATGCTGCAAAACAAATTGCAAAAGATCGGGGGGCGACAGTGATAGACACCATTTACGTCCCGGGGGTATATGACGCCCCGATTGCCGCTGACAGATTGGCACGAAGAGATGATGTTGACGCAGTAGTGGTCATTGGGGCAATAATATCAGGAGAAACGGATCACGAACATGTAATTGCCCATGCGGCGGCCCAAGGGTTGATAAAAATTAGTTTAAACAGAGATAAACCCGTGGCACTAGGGATAACTGGACCGGGAATGGATCCAAAACAAGCCGTAGATAGAATTGAAAATGGGGGTTTTGCCATGGAGAGTGCGATAAAAATGGTTGAAAGAATATCATGAAATTTGCTCAGAGAGTTGAACAAATACAGCCCAGCGCGACTGTTGCAGTTGGGAATAAAGCGTCGATGCTTAAACAAAAAGGAATAGACATAATTGATCTAAGTGTGGGAGAACCAGATTTTAAAACACCAGAAAATATAGTCAAAGTGGCAAAAAGATCACTGGATTCGGGAGATCATGGGTACACTTCTTCAAAAGGTATTTTGGAATTAAGAGATTCAATTTCTAAGTATTTTAGTAGTAAGTGTGGGCTGGAGTATGGATCGGAAGAAATAATTGTCACTCCTGGGGCGAAACAGGCATTATTCGAAGCTATAATGACGATTATACAAGAAGGGGATGAAGCAATAGTACTCACACCTGCGTGGGTATCATACGAGCCGATCATTTCGATGGCTGGAGGAGAGATAACTAGGGTTGATTTAGAGCCTTATGGATTTCAATTGGCTCCTGCAATGAGTAAACTAAAAGAAACAATTTCTTCGAGGACAAAACTGATAGTTATAAACTCACCGTCGAATCCGACAGGGGCTGTGTACTCTCAAAAGGCGCTTGAAGGGGTGAGAGATCTTGCGGTAGACAATGATGTGATGGTCATTTCAGATGAGATTTACAAAGAAATCACATATGCTCCGGAGTATACAAGCATAGGATCGATAGAAGGTATGGGAGACCGGACGGTGACGGTGAATGGTTTTTCTAAGGCATATGCTATGACAGGGTGGCGTTTGGGGTATATGGGCGCACCTCAAAGTCTCATAAAACAAGCTGCAAAAATTCATTCACACACAGTCACATGTGCGACAAATATGGTTCAGCATGCAGGCGTAGAAGCCCTAGAAAATACAGAAGATTCAGTGAGAGAAATGGTGAGTTCTTTCAGGCAGAGACGAGATTTTATTTTGCGACTTTTGTCAAATAGTGGGATGGATATTTTAAGCCCAGATGGGGCTTTTTATGTCATGATTCCAGTTGGTGGAAATGGAGTAAAATGGTGCGAAAAATCGATTGAAGAAGCCCACGTTGCGATGGTTCCAGGAGAAGCATTTGGAGCCCCAGGATATGCACGAATTTCCTATGCCAATTCGATGGAAAACATTGAAGAGGCGATTGAAAGACTTTGTGCTAATGAGTTGATTTGAAGTGCACAATAATGTGAAATGAAAGAAGCAATAGTCTGCAAGTATAGAAACCAACAATTATGAGGGATGGTGGCAAAGTGGGCATAATGGCCAATATGGAGAAAGGAGATAGTTCAGAAGTTGTTTATAAACTTAGGCAAAATAGTGATTTTGAGGAACTAGAAGTCGGGAAATATTACCATGCTAGAGTTGATCGTTTGGTTAAGTATGGAATGTTTGTTCGCTTATCGAAGCGCACTTCAGGATTAGTTCATGAATCTATTTTTGATAGAGAGTATAGAGAGGGTGAAGAATTGGTTGTTCAACTAAGCGAGATTAAAGAAAATGGAGATTTGAGTTTTTCGCCGGGCAAACTGAATGAATATAGAACTCAAATTCTTGGAGAGGGTGGAGAGATAAACATAGATCAACTAGAAAGACACATTGGGAAAACTGTCCGGATTAGAGGGTTTGTTTCCCAGGTGAAACAGACTATGGGCCCAATTACATATAATATTACAGATGGGACTGGAGTTATTCGGTGTGTGGAATTGAGTCAATTAAATGAAAAATCTTCAAATGACGTGAACGTAGGAAATGGGATTCAGATAATAGGAACAATGAGAGATGGGAAATATGGAAAGCAATTAGAAATTGACCATATAGAAAAGGTGGGGACGGAAGTGCTAGGAAGGATTACAGAAAGGTATGAAGAGAATATTGCTAAGAAGATAAATTTGAATGAATTGAAATTTTTAGTAAATTGGCCTGCTCTGTTAAAACTGAGAAAGGATATAGAATCAAGTGCAGAGATACTTATCCGAGCAGTTTTTTCAGGGCGCCCGATAATAATTCGACATCATGCGGATGTGGATGGTATTTGTGCCGGTTTTCCCATTGAAAAATCTTTGAAAAGTCTCGTGACAAAGGTATATGGTGATGAAAAGTCTCAGCATAATTTAATCAAACGATTGTCGAGTAGGGCACCATATTATGATATGGAAGATGCAGTTCACGATTTGAATTCTGCCTTGTCTTCTCGGGATCGGCACGGGCAAATGTTGCCATTATTATTATTAATTGACAATGGTAGTACAGAAGAAGATACTCCGGCATATGACTACCTCAATAGTTACGACATTCCCATCTTAGTTGTAGATCACCATTATCCAAATGAAGATGAAGTTGATCCATATCTAGTAGAACATGTTAACCCATATCTAGTTGGTGAGGATTATCGCATAACAACAGGGATGATTTGTGCAGAGATTGCTAGAATGATTGACCCTGATACCATGGTTAAATTCGGCCATTTTCCTGCTATTTCAGGGATGGCAGATAGGTCGTCTGCAAATGCCATGACGGATTATTATTTATTGGCTCAAGAATTAGGATTTGAAGAGACCGATTTGTACAGAATATGTGAAGCTCTAGATTATGCAACGTATGTCTTAAAGCGTAACAATGGGGAGGGACTAATTGAAGACATACTAGGAGTTGGAAAAGAAAATCGATTTAAAAAAGTGACAGAATTGCTATCCAAGTTGGCGAAGAGGAATATGAAACGGCAAGTGGAAACTTCGCTTAGACACACTCACTCTGAGCAATTAGAAACTGGAATTCAATTTAATAGAATAGAAATTGAAAGGGGTGCATATAGACATACATATCCGGCTCCGGGGAAAACGACAAGTTCGATTCATGATTATTTCGTTGAAAAAAATGGGACTCCTATGATCACTATTGGGTATGGGCCAGATTTTGCGATATTACGAAGCGATGGTGTAGATCTAGACATACCCCAAATGGTAGAAGAAATTAAAGAAGAGATTCCAGAGGCGGGAGTGAGTGGAGGGGGTCACTTGGTGGTTGGATCGGTAAAATTCATACCTGGAGAAGATATATTAGTAAGAGAAGTATTGGAAAGGAAAATGGCAGAAACTCCGATAAAAATCAAGTGAAAATGAGATATAATAGTGGGTTTTTTATCGATGGGAAATATAGAATAGAACAATGGTAGAGTATGACGTTGTGATTGCAATGATAGGATACATAGTAGGAGCTTTTGGTGGTCTTTTAATTTTTATAGAGTTATTCCAAGTGCCAAATTATGTGAGATACAAACCAAAATTGAATCGGTATGATGTTGAAATCAAACCAACTGAAGTTCAACAATATACATTGGCTGGAAGGGTTGGGGCGTTAATGATCGCAATAGCATTTTCTTTGGAATTTATTGCGATGCTAATATAAATCAGGATAAAGAACCGAGGAGTTCGGATGCTTTTATGGCTTCAGATTGTACCAAGTAGTCTGAGTCGTTGGAGTAAGACTTTGCAGCTTCAAGTGCTCGGTTGGTGCGTATTTGCACGAGGGCCCATATAGCACTATAGCGGGCGAAACTAGAAGGATCGTTTGAAACTACCGATGATAATGGACCTATGGCACGTGTGTCGCCGATCATGCCAAGTGATCGGGCGGCACTACTTCGAATTTGTTCATTTTCAGAAATTAATTTATTTGCAATGTGTTGTGTTGCAAGGGGAGATCCGATTTCTCCAAGAGCACGTAGGGTCACAAGCTGTAATTGTGGATCAGAATCGTTGTCGACATAAGATACGATGGAATCCACAGCTTTTTCAGAACCGATCTTTCCTAAAACTTCTATTGCAGATTTATCACGTCTGGAGGCGCGATCGATCATGGGGTCTATCGCAGACACATCACCCATACGTTTGAGAGCGCTGAAACAATATTGTTTCATATACTCCATTCCTAAGTTTTCGAGGGCTAGTAAAACCATATCAACGTTGCCGCGTTTTTCGTGTTCTTTGAGTGCAGAAAGTTCAGGGGGGAAATCTTTGGGCCGCCCTTCAAGGACGTCGTAAAATCCTTTTGATTGAAGTAACTCCCTAGTGGAAAGTTTGGAAGTTTCGCCGTCAGATGCTTTTGTTTCTGCCGAAGAGTCTTCTTTACTCATGTGATAGAAATGGGGACGAATCGCGTAAGAGGGTTTCTATATTCTTTCTGAAAAATTATTCCAATAATAGGAAGGGGACAAGAAGAGATACGCAAGAGAAAGGATTAAAAGGGCATACGGAAATGCATGCCCAATTGCATCGGGGAATGCAATAGTGAGTAATTGGATTATGCTCAGTAACAGAGCATCGCGGAAAAGTAAATCGGGATATCTGATCGGGATTACCATGAGGTATGCTAAGATGAGTGTCAATAATAGAATAGTAGTGATGCTGAAAGTTTGTATGAGAACTACTGAAGAAACTATGATAGCCGCCACGGGGGTTTGGGCCCCTACTGTGTGATTATGTTCTATATCATATGCCATATAGAGAGAAAGCCTGACTGCCGACATGCTGAAAAATGCTAAGATGCAAAAAAGGATTAAAAGGTAGTCATAGGATAATAAGAAAATGTTGGAAAATGAGATGGGGTTATTTTGAGTAACAATATTATAAATTACTAAAGAAGGGGCGACACCGAAGGAAACTATATCAGAGATTGAGTCAATATGAGGTCCAATGGTAGATCCTCCGAATTTTCTAGCAACTATACCATCAACGCCGTCTCCAAGGGCAGATAAGAGGATCAATCTACAAGATAGAATTGGATCTACAAGGGCGAAAGAAACAGCAGCAAGACCAATTATGGCATTAAAAAGAGAGATTATATCTGCGAGGCCAAACTTCTTTTTTCCGTCTCGGTCATATCCTAAAAACCTAGGCCGCATAACACAGAAATTAATTTACTGCGGGCATACATCTTACGATTTATCTTTGAACTAAAGAAAAAATGTTATTTCACTGTGCTCATAAGTTTAAGAGTGTACAGAAGAGAATTTGGAAAGGGGCTGGTAGTAGGGCTGGGAGGAATTGCTTTTCAGGGGTGTATTGATCCAGTCCCAGAAGTAATTCCAGATATAAGAATGAGTGCGAGTGGGTTCTTACCATATCGGGTAGAAACAAAAGTGGGGGAGACCCTCAGATTTGTTAATACTAATTCTAGATTACATACAGTAACTGCTTATCAGGATAGAATTCCAGAGGATGCGGATTATTTTGCATCAGGAGGGTTTGAAACCGAAAAAGAAGCTAGAGATGCTTGGGTTAAAAGATTGGGAGGGGCATTGGGAACTGGAGAAACATTTGAGTACACCTTTTCAGTTGCTGGGACGTATCACTATTTTTGCGTTCCTCATGAGATAGGAGGAATGGTTGGGATAATAGAAGTTAGAGATTGAGACTGGGACTACGCTGAGGGGTGATTTTCCAAGGTTGCTTTTTGTATTTCAACACGACGAAGGGGGTAGATATGTTTTGTTTCGTTATAGAGATCTAAAGATAGTTTTCCTTCGGAAATCGCTTCCATAAATTCGGGATAAGTCTGACTAGAAGATTTCGAAATTAATATCGACTGCATTTGTTTTCTGACTGCTTTTTCTTGACTATGGTCTACTCCTTTGTTGGTAAATGCAAGAGGATGTATGCGGACTTGGTAAGAGTCAGAGGTCAATACAGTCATAATGAGATCTATTTTAGAAGCTCCTCGGCGGATGAGGCTACGTAAGTAATCGGATGAGATCTCATGTTTGATTAATTCTGTGTGAGCAGAATCTGCGCTGGCTTCAACGACTTTGAATTTAAGTTTTATGTGGTTTTGATTGGGGTTTCCAGAGATGGCTCCCAAAGTAGTTTCGATAGTCCTGCCAATTAGTTTTTCAGGGTTGTCTGCAGGAGTAGTTCCCAGCTTGACTCTATCAAATTGTTCTGGTGCAAGTATATTGTACCACTGTTTATGCTGTCTTTTTTTGGATACGGATCTTTTGCTCATAAGTTTCTATTGTATTTTATCTTGTGTTGGGTGTGATTGGAGATAATTTTGGGTTTGTTCTATTGTATTTACTGCAACTTGGAGATTAACGAGTAAATCATCTATTGTAGATCTAAGACTGCCAAGTGAATCTCGTTGGACGGTGGCGATGATTGAATTTTCTGAAATTTTTGTTTCTATGGAAGAGGTATTATCAGGGGCTATGGACTGTGCTACCAGACCAGGTTGTTTGGAAAAAATGCAAAAAGTAGCTTTTACCATAATGCCTCCAGTAGCGTGTGAAGAGTTTCAAATAATAACATTTAATCTAATAATTTCCTCGCGTTTTCTTGATTATAGGTGAAATCTTCGTCCAGTTTGTTTCCACGGTAATAATTGACTAGTCGTCTTATTTTTGCTTCGGTGTTATGAAGAGATCGCTTATTTTGATTATCTTTAGGATTTTCCGAGATATGTTCGTGGAGCCGGATTGATTTTTGCATAAGATTTGTGAGATCTTCAGGAAGAGAAGGAGACTCTTGATTATCAGATAGAATTTTTGTTATTTTCTTCCCAGTGGCCAATTTAACACTAGGTACAGGGACTCCGGAGATGCCCTCATCTCTTAACTTAAGTCCAATTTCGCTAGGGGCGTAGCCATCTTTAAAGAGTTTGACTATCTCTTTTTCAATTTCTTTTGGTTTGACGTTACTCCATTTGGGGAGCGTGGTGTGTACTGGCCGGGTAGAGCCGGATTTTCCGCGCCTACGAGTGTGCATTCGTGCCATGATGGTTAGTATGTGTGGAACAACACGTCAGCTGATATATAGTGGGCATATTGCCAGCACTACCACCTTCCCTAGCAACACAAGTGTGCGGCTTGTCGGATGAGCGGTTGCGCTGTCCCTTACGAGGGATGGAGAGGGCAAATAGATAAAAGAGTTACTATTAATCGTCATGAGCCAATAGTTCGAAGGGTTTAACTGCAATAATGAAATAGCATGTTCGCGGAGGGGCTCATAGTTCAGTGGAAGAATGCGCGCATGGCATGCGTGAGGCCGCGGGTTCAAATCCCGCTGAGTCCATTTTGAAAGATCCAAAGAATTTCCAAAATGCGAATACTTTATCGAAATAGGTCGTGGAGATAAGAAGACTCGCTTGTGTCGATATCTATGTTAAAATGAATATCTTCAGGTCTCACAGGATGGATTCGTTCGAAATGTTTTCTGCACTCCCAGAATAGTGCCTGGAAGAGACTAATTTGAAGTAATTTCTTAAAGCGTGAAAATCCTAAAGAGGTGTACAGGAAATCGATGCAATGTGAAACTCCTAGGTAGATTGAGGGAGAGATCAGAATGCGCTCGGAATGATCATCGAAATTGGGAAAGGTTTCTTGGTCAAGGATAGGTACTAAATTTTTGAAAATTTCAGTTCTAGTATCAAGATCTAAATTGACTAGATAGGTGAAGTCTATCAACCCCCCAATAGTATTATCCCGAATGGAATTTTTTCTTTTTTGTAACTCTGCAGCATCTAGATCCCCCTCACCAAACAGGAGATATTCCCGATCTGAAGGGGATAAAAATCCGAGAGAAGTGGGAATATTTTCGGAGTTATTTTGATCTTCATTGGAGTTCATTTCTTAGTATTGTGAAAAATGCCGCACTGCATAGCTCTTTGGGATGAATATTGGCAAAAAGACTAAATAGATAGAATAATATGGTTTTGACATATGTCAGACAGAATGAAAATTTGGGCGATTTTGATGGTCATATCAATGGCGTTTTCAGGATCTGCGGCCGCCCAAGTAGGAGAGGCTAGTTTAGGAAATCCAGGGCTTACCCCAGACAGTCCATTTTATTTCATAGATGGGATTGGAGAATCGGTGCAATTGGCAATAACACTAGATCCAGAAGCTAAGATTGACTTGGAGTTGGAATTTGCAGAGGAGAAGGTAGCAGAAGCTAGGGCCATGGCAAAAGAGGGGAATTTCGATGCGATGGCGGTAGCAGAAAATCGACATGGTGCGGTTTTGAATAGGGTTGAAACTAAAATAGAGAATTTAGATACAGGAGAAAATGCTCAAGAAAAACTTGAGACTCAACTAAAATTGGAGCGAAAAATTAAGAAGCACGCAAAAAAGGTTGAAGCTTTCGAAGAGGAACTACGAGAAGAGATAATTGTAGAACTAGTACAGGCGGGAGAAGTGTCTGAAGAAGATCAAATAAAGGTTGCAGAGACGGTTAAGAAGTTAGAAGAGAGAGTGGAACGTGCCGAAGAGGAAATGGAATCGGAAGTGGAAGAGACTAAAGTTGTATTCGAAGAACAGACCGGAAAGGATGGAGATGCAATAGAAGATCATCTAAAACACGAACTAGGCATCAAACAAGAAGAGATGGAAGAAGCAATGCAAGAAATGAAAGATGCGCACGAAGAAATGATGGAAGCATTTGAATCAGATGGTCAAGGGAACTGGGATGCGACCGTAGAAGCGAATCAATATTTGACCCAGGCAATGCAAGCATTTGAATCTGGAGATTATGATGCAGCATTTGATTTTGCAGATCAGGCAGAGGACCACATACACGATAAAACATTTTGGAAGGGCGGTGAAGGACCAATGATACCACCTATGGGTGAAGGTATTCCACCAATGGGAGAAGGAGGTATGCCACCAATGGGAGAAGGAGGTATGCCACCTATGGGTGAAGGTATGCCACCTATGGGTGATGGAGGATATTATCCACCTATGGGTGAGGGTATGCCACCTATGGGTGATGGAGGATATTATCCACCTATGGGTGAGGGTATGCCACCTATGGGTGATGGAGGATATTATCCACCTATGGGTGAGGGTATGCCACCTATGGGTGATGGAGGATATTATCCACCTATGGGTGAGGGTATGCCACCTATGGGTGATGGAGGATATTATCCACCTATGGGTGAGGGTATGCCACCTATGGGTGATGGAGGATATTATCCACCTACTTCTATGCCCTGGGATCAAGGGCCCATGATGAATTTTGATTCGTGGTTCGATGAGAAATCATCGATGAATTATGAAGAGATGTTTGTTCCACCACCACCAGAAATGTGGTACGCAGAAGAAATGCATGCTGAGGGCGAAATACATGAAGATGGTGGGCCATATCCACCTGGTGAGGGGCCATATCCACCTGGTGAGGGTATGCCACCTATGGGAGAAGGAGGTATGCCACCTATGGGTGAAGGTATGCCACCGATGGGAGAAGGAGGTATGCCACCTATGGGAGAAGGAAGTATGCCACCAATGGGTGATGGAGGATATTATCCACCCCCTAGTGGCGATGGGCATGGGGGAGAAGACCATGGACCTATGCCAGGTGAGGGGGACAAAGGTTACTATCCACCTCCTGGTGATGGAGGTATGCCACCGATGATGGGAGAAGGAGGTATGCCACCTATGGGTGAAGGTATGCCACCGATGGGCGGTGATGGTATGCCACCGATGGGTGATGGAGGATATTATCCACCTATGGGCGGTGATGGTATGCCACCTATGGGTGATGGAGGTCATGGAATGATGCCAGGAGATGGAAATCCGTCGATGTCTCCTGACTACCAAGATCCAAATTTAGCCAAATATGATGATAGAGGAAATTTTGTTGGCAATTGTAATCCGGATGAAGAAGATTGTGGAGAGGATCATGGAGGAGAAGATGGTCCACCACCTATGGGCGGTGATGGTATGCCACCTATGGGCGGTGATGGTATGCCACCGATGGGTGATGGAGGTCATGGTGGAGATGATAGTCCACCACCGATGGGCGGCGGAGGTCATGGTGGAGATGATAGTCCACCACCGAT